>NZ_DS989841.1:329361-441198 GCF_000155555.1 Coleofasciculus chthonoplastes PCC 7420 | reverse complement strand
ATACCTGCCAAAAGGGAATGGTAGTAAAAACACCTTGATTCTGAGTTGGGGTTCCGTAGAAGAAAACCTGACTCCCTTTTGGGGGTGGATAGCTAACATTTGCCACGTCTAACGTCGCTTTAGCAAATGAAGGAATCCTTTCTAATCCCAACGGTTGCAGAATTTCCCGGCTGTATTCATTCCCCAGCCGATACACATTCCCATCCACCTCTGGGGGTAAAAAGTTGACTAAACCCAGTTGCACCGAATCTGGATAAATTTCTGGTAACGGCTTATACAACTCAAAGGTGGTAAACCCTTGGGGATCAATGGTATCTTCGTAGACAGCCGCTAGCACGACGCGATCGCTATATTGAGTTAATGCTTGTTTAAACGGCTGATCATCCTCAGCACCATACCCACTGGGAAGATCAAACAGTAAATCAAAGGATACTGACTTAGCACCCGCCGCCATTAAACGTTCAAGCACCTCAGCATAAGCGGTTCGCTTCCAGGGAAACGGTGGTGTTAGCAACTCCACAACCAAGGCTTTATTCGGATCAACGGGATTGCTGTAGCGTTCTGATGCCGTCAACGATTGATCATCAATCGCTAAAATTACAATATCATCAGGCGGTACAACGGGTCCACGTAATTCAATGAACCACTTTTGGCTTTGCCGTTCAGCTAGCTGTATAAGTGTTCCCTGCCAAATCGTTACTCCAGCACCAACAATCGTCCAGAATGCCATTAGCATCAAACCAATTCGTTCTGGACGCCAAAACGGTTGGGAATGACTCCGACGGCGTCGTCGAATGCGTTTTCGTCGTTGTTTTTCCAGCCATTGCCACCAGTGATTCATCGCCCTAACTCCACCGCTTAAAAAGGATTGGGAATTGACGGCACATTGTCTCTTAATACATCGGGAATCTCTATTTGCGGAAACTGCTCATTCAAAACTTCTTCTAGTTTATCAATTCCCGGAATTTCAATATCAAAGCCTTCAAACAAAGCCCCCGTAACAATTTTTTCAATTTCGTCTTTTGACAGGTCTATTACCGTCCCTAACACCCCCTCCGGACTAATATTAATCCCTTGACCTTGACGTAACAAAACGGGTTGGGGGTTCCACAAATTATACCGTTCGCTCAATGCGACTTCGCCCTGTAAAACCTTCACTTGTGCTTGTTCATTATCATCTAATTCCATCAAATAAACAGTTCCCCGCGTCACAGCGGTAATCGAACCGACACATCCTTGCGCCCCCGAAACGACACTTCTACCACTTCGTAGCCGCACACAGCGACTCCCCACCGTGAGTGCCGAATTTTGTCCAAGTCGCACCCCCGCATTGTTATTAAAGAGCAAATTTACCCGTGCTTGTTTGGTACTCACTGTTTGTCCCAATGTAGCCACCGCATTAACTTTGGCGGGTTTGTTTTGGATATACGCTTGATTTCCCCCTAAAATTTCTACTATTTTGGCTTGACTAATTCGTTGCGCTGATGCTGGCGGATTGTACCATCCCAATGCCATCACGATTAACAAACCACTGATAAAACTGACTAAAGATTGCCACCTCAATCTTCTCCCTGGCATCAACGTCTTAGTTGTCTCACCGTGATTCCCTGCTAATTTTACTCTCTGGGTTAAACTGAGAATCTGTTTCTTGAAATTAACCCAACTTCTCAGCCTAAGTTTATCGTTCATAGACGCTGATTAACGTTAAATTTTTGTCCAAACTCGATGATATCAAAGACTTAGACAGATCAAAGGCTTACCAATGACATAAGACCAATTAGGTTGCCGACGTTTCATTCGCAACCCCTTGCACCACTAAAACAGAACAAGGAACATGGTGAAGCACATGATTACTGACACTGCCTAAAAGCACTTCAGTTAAACCCCGACGACCTCGACGACCAATAACTACTAAATCAGCATCCCAACTTTTTACCAAATCTCGAATTGCACTCCCAGCATCTCCAATTTTACACGTCCATTCTGTTGCCACACCTTCATCTGTTGCCTTCTGGCAATAGCCAGCTAGCCATTTCTGAGTTTCATCCGTTTCCTTTCTCATTTTTTCTTGCATACGACGGGAGAAGTCAACCAATTCTCTACCAAACATATCTCCATAAAAACCTACACCTTGGTTTTCTACAAGCAGACAATGAAAGAGCATCAATGCTGCCTTTTCTTGTTTGGCTAGATCGAGGGCTTGGGTAAAGATTCCCTCAGTTTGAGCAGAATGGTCAAGGGCGACTAATATTCTTTTATAGGTCATCGGTGTTATCTCCTAATTTTTAAGTCACAGTTGTAAGTGTTGATTGTTTATCCTTCGCTTCGCTAGTTGGACATAATTTTGACCCTTGGCTTCGTTCAGAGAACCTAATTTATAGGGGCGGGTTTAGGGATTGTCGTTTCGCTGTTGATGACAACGTTTATTCAAAACCCGCCCTGACTGCCCCTAGAACCCAACGCTTAACTTAACTGGCGAACAAATTTCTCCAATCGATCCATACCCTTTTCAATGGATGGCATATCAGTAGCATAGGACAGACGGATACAGTTATCGACACCAAAGGCAATACCGGGAACTGTCGCGACTTTCTCAGCCTCTAAAAGGCGATTACAAAACTCCAGGGATTGGAGTCCAGTTTTGCTAATATCGGCAAAGACGTAGAACGCCCCATTGGGTTGAGAACAACGAATTCCCGAAATATTATTCAGGCGTTCGTATATGACTTGTCGGCGTTTAGCAAAGGCAAGGCGCATTTCTTCTACACAGTCTTGGGGATTTTCCAGGGCTGCGATCGCGCCATACTGAGCAAAGGTACAAACATTAGAGGTACTGTGGCTTTGAATCGTGGTAACTGCCTTAATTAAATCCACAGCACCCGCTAAATACCCCACACGCCAACCTGTCATCGAGTAGGCTTTGGCAAACCCATTACTGGTAATCGTGCGCTGAAAGATATCTGATCCAATAGCACCAATACTCAAATGTTGAGCGCCATCGTAAAGAATCTTTTCATAAATTTCATCCGAGACGACTAGAATATCCCGTTCCACAATCACTTGGGCGAGGGCTTTGAGTTCCTCTGGGGTATATACCATCCCTGTAGGGTTCGAGGGGGAATTGAGGATAAATAGCTTGGTTTGGGGCGTAATCGCCGCCTGGAGTTGCTCTGAGGTGATTTTATACCCCGTTGACGCATCCGTTTGCACAATGATTGGTGTACCCCCTGCCAGTTTGACCATTTCCGGATAGGAAAGCCAATAGGGGGCGGGAATAATCACGTCATCCCCCGGTTCAATCAGCGCTTGCATCAAACCAAACAGGGAATGTTTACCGCCATTGGTGACAATGATATTCTCCGGCTGGTACTCTAACCCATTATCTTGGCGCAGTTTATTCGCGATCGCTTGCCGTAATTTCGGTTCCCCAGCGGCGGGTCCATATTTGGTTTTCCCCTGATCTAGGGCTTGTTTCGCCGCCGCCTTAATATGAGCCGGGGTATCAAAATCGGGTTCCCCTGCGCTGAAACTACACACATCCAAGCCATCGGCTTTCATTGCCTTAGCTTTCGCGGAAATCGCTAGAGTGAGAGAGGGAGAGACTTGACCAACTCGTGCTGCTAACTGCATGTTTTCTGAACTTAAACGACTAGACGGTGTGTCAAAAGCACCTGAGAAAGTAGGGTAAGGGCAGGTATGGGTTGTGGGCGAAAGTTCAAAGCATTATAGCGATGTCTCAACCCGCCCTTCCTCTGTGCAGACACCTTTTTCAACACGCTCTGAGGAAATATACTACTTGATCTCCGTCTAATTACCTATTTTTTACCCCTCCTCTAGATTAGTTAGGGTCGTTCAACTTAAGAATGAGTAACTTGAGCTGATATGACATATATCGCTATAAAAACGCTCAAACTCTCAACAATTGAGTAAACAGGAGGATTTAATTTTGTTAACTTACGTTAACAAAAACTTACAAATTATATCTTTCCTAAACTGATGTATTTTTTTGCATGGTTTCAGCCACAACAACAGAGAACTTGAATTACTATTTTTATCAATATCAAGATATTGCTGTCAGTCGTGAGGATGGTTGTAGATGTTAGACGTAGAACGATACTACCGAGTCTTAGACCTAGACCCTAGTGCCTCACCCGAGGAAGTCCACCAAGGGTATCTAGACATGACGTGGGTATGGCACCCTGACCGTTTTGTGGGTCATCCCCGTCTACAACAGAAAGCCCAGTACAAGTTACAAGAACTGAATGAAGCCCATGAATGTTTGCGTTATAAATCGGCGGCTAACGGCAGAAAAATGGGTCGTAAGTCAAAATACTCAGCCTCACCACCGTCAGCCCGTCATGCACCATCTCCAGGTTTATCCAAATCGCCAACCCAACGGAAGCCAGGAAAAAAGGCTCCGCCAACGGTTAACACGAGTAAAGCACCGATTCATTTTAAAGCCAATCCCATTGATGATTGGTTAGATTAAAATTGGGGAACGTGGAAAGTCTTTCAGCTAACTATTAACGCTCAATCAGCTCCGCAAAAGTGCAGCTTCTGGTTGATCGGTGAGTAACTCAATAATCTGATCGGTGTAGTTTTGAAACGCCGACAAACGCTTAATTTTCAGCCTACGTCCATCAGAATTATTAGTTACGCGATCGCGCGGTAAATCAATTCTCAATTCCCCTTGAATTGTACCCGGTTGCGTCGTCAGCACATAGATGCGTTGGGAGAGAAACACCGCTTCCCCTACATCATGGGTAATCATCAAAATCGTTGTACCCGTTCGTTGCCATAATTGCAGCAGGAATTGCTGCATGGCTTCGCGGGTTTGCACATCTAACGCGCCAAAGGGTTCATCCAGGAGTAAGACTTTCGGTTGACAGGCTAACGCCCGCGCGATCGCGACTCGTTGTTTCATTCCCCCGGATAGTTCTTTGGGTAGTGCTTTAGCAAACTTTGATAATCCCACAACCTCTAAATAATAGGATACGTGCTGCCGTCGTTGTGCTGCGGATAATCCCTGTAACTTTAAACCAAATCCCACATTATTAGCTACCGTCATCCAGGGGTAGAGAGTATAACTTTGAAACACCATCCCTCGATCTGAACCAGGTCCAGTCACTCGCACACCATCCACGCAGATTTCACCAGCCGTTGCTTGATCCAATCCAGCAATTAGACGTAATAACGTCGATTTACCAGAACCCGATGCACCAACTACACTCACAAATTCACCCGTTTCAATGTGCATATTGATATCTTTAAGGGCAACTGTGACATCCTTACGAGTGGAGAATTGTTTATAAAGTTGAGAAACAGTTAGTTGGGTCATTAGTCATTTGTCCTTTATATTTAATCATCAATCTATAGTCCATTTACATGATACTCGCAGCAACAATCTAAATAATAAATCGAAGCTTAGACCAATTAATCCAATCACAATGAGTCCAGCAAAAATTTGATCGGTTCTCAGAAACCGCTGCGCCACACTAATCCGACGTCCCAAGCCTTCAGTTGCTGCCACTAATTCTGCCACAATCACTAAATTCCAAGAGGCGGCAATGTTGACCCGACAAGCATCAATGATGCTGGGCAGAATAAAGGGGAAAATAACATTTAGTAAAACTTGATGGCGTTTTCCCCCTAACGTATAAGATGTTTCAATTAACTCCTTGGGGACAAACTTCACCGAATCCATGATCATCAGTGTATTAAAAAATAAAGTGCCGATAAAAATCAGCAAAATTTTCGGGGTTTCGCCAACACCAAAGTATAAAATGAGTAACGGAATAAATGCTGGCGCAGGCATATACCGCACAATTCCAATAATCGGTTCCATTAGCGCCCGAATACTGGCAAAGGTTCCCATGAAAGTTCCCAATGGAATCGATATCAACGCGGCGAGGAGAAAACCACAGAGAACCCGAAATACACTTGCTACAATATCCTGGGGCAAATCGCCACTTGTCCAAAGTGACACAATCGCTTGCCAAACATTCTCTGGTGTCGGTAAAAACAGAGGCTCAACCCACCCCGAATGAGAAACTAGCCACCATAACCCAAACGGAATACCGATAGACAACACCATCAATGTCCAGGTCAAGGATTTGGGAATATCTTCGGCAATGCGCCAAAATAGGGTGGGTTTCAGTGTTTGAGGAGAAGATTGTACCTCTCTTGTACACAAATTTTCAGGAGTTCGAGTCATTAGGGTTTACCAGAAACGATTGGCTGTGATTATCTACATCATCGTCTTAGGTCGATACACAACTGGTTCTTGTGGATAAACATTCACAATGAATAACGACAATTCCTATTGTGTACGAGAGCGAATCAGCCCTGAATAAATTTAGGTTTTCTGCTTTTCCGCATAGGCTTTGACAAAGCGATCATCTAAGAGTTTATCCAAATCTGGGGCTTGTTCAATTAAACCATTCTCGACTAAAAATGTACTAATTTCTTGAGCCGCATAAGGCAGCGATGTCATGTCATCTCCCGGTTCAAACGCGGCTAAATTATCCTCGATACTAAAAATAGTCGTTCCAGCATCATAGTCCTTATATTCATCAACGGTAACTCCTGCTCGTTTGGCTAAAATTTGCAAAGACTTGTCCGAATTTTCATTCATGAAATCCAGCGTATCAAACCACGTATTGACCAAAGCTTGCACCGCTTCCGGGCGTTCCTCAAGCATTTGCCGACTCACAACAAGATGATCAGGAATTGCACCGGGAAAGTCCTTGGAACTAAACAACTCTTTACTCCCTGGACGTTCTAATGCCTTGGTTGTAAACGGCGCAAATACACCTACAGCATCCACCTGTCCGGCAACAAAGGCGGCAGAGGCTGCCCCCGTTTCTAAGGGTTTGATTTCCACATCATCTGGAGATAATCCAGCTTTTTCTAATCCTAAAAGTAAAAGAAAATGATCAACTGTACCCGCTTCTACAGCAACCGTTTTTCCTTGCAAATCCTTTATGTCATTAATTTCCTCACGAACAATAATTTTGTCATTTCCGGTTGAATTATCATTGACCAAAACAATGACTTGATCTGAGCCAGCCGCCACAGAGCTAATCGTGTCATTCAAGGTTTGGGTATTGGCATCTAACTGACCTGCGGCTAGGGCATTAATTGAATCCAGATAGCCATCAAACCACTTCAAATCCACTTTCACATCATTGGCGGCAAAGAGTTGTTCTTCCTCAGCGATTTGCCAGGGAAACCAACCGGGCCACGCACTGAATCCCATCTGAACGGCTGTTGTTGAAGGGGATTCAGAGGTAGAGACATCAGTAGCAGGAGTACAGCTAACCGCAATCGTTAAACTGACAAAAAATAAGGTAAACCAGGTAACAATAGTTCGGATTTTCATAGGTTAAAACTCAAAATTGAACACTTGGTCGGGGCAGGTTTAGTGACATTTGGGTAAACGAATAAAGGATAGTAGTGAAACCCACGCCTACACACTCAAAACGTTCTTAGTTAACCCGAACTAAGCGTATTTCTGTACGCTGTTGACGGGGATCAGTTGGAGGAATGCCTGACAGGGGTTGATTAAAGCCTTTGCCTTCTGCGACAAAGTTATGCTTAAGACCACGATTTTTGAGATAGTTCACCACAACTTGGGCGCGTTGTTGACTTAAGGTTTGGTTAAGCGTTGCTGCTCCTGTTTTCGAGGTATGACCAATCACCCGCACGGCTAAAGTTTGGGGATTAAACTCCTGAATTTCATTGGTTAACTGATTCAGGGTTTGTTGCCCTTGACTGGTTAATGTTGCTGAACCGACACCAAATTTAACTTCGCCTCGCACTTCTAAGTTGCCAATATCCGGGGCGGCGGTAATCTGTTGGGCGGAGACTTGCGGCACAGCAGCAACGGTTTCTCCCTTGCCCGATAGTCGGTCTGCCAATTCTGGGTTATCGGCACGCACTAAGCTAATTAAGGTTTCGGTATTAGTTGCGGCTTTGGTAAGAAACTGAGGTGAAAATAAGCTCTGGGGGGCTTGCGGAACATCATTTAATCGACCGGCTAAAACTAATACGGCGGCGGTGGAACCAATCCGTTTTTCTAGGATATTATCACTCATCCATTGCTGGGCTTCAGAGGCAGTAAAAAAGTCAATTCCCTGTAAAACGGCACTAGCTTCACTAGAAGATAATTCCCCATCTTCTGCGATTTGCGTTTTTAATTGGGAGGGTTCGCGAACATTTACATCAATCCGGCGATAGTAGGCTTCCAGTAATTCTGAAATTTTCTCAGGTTGAGACTCAATCAAGCGATTGGATGCCACAATCACATCCACAATCGCTTGGGGTGCATCCTGACTCGATAAAACGACAGTATGCCCTTGTTTTTTGGCTTGGGTGACATAGGGTTCCCAAATCACCGCCACCGCCACATTCTGATTGGGATCTTGTAAAAGTTGCCACGCCTCAGACGCATCAGCGACTTTTTCGACTTGAAAATCAGCTAGCTTAAACGCCTCAAACTTGGTACTCAACACCAGCGCCAGGTACTCACTGGGGGTATCGCCGGCAAAGGTGAGGGTTAACTGTCGTCCTTGCGATCGCTCTTGCTCAACTAATCCCTTAAGATCTAAGAGTGACTTAAGGTTTGGATATTTCTTCGTATTCAGCACAACGGCATCAGCGCCTACCGTGCGGTCAATCAAGCCAATAATTTGTCCTTCGGGTTGTTGTTGCAGGAACTGATCTAATGTCGTGACTAATAAATCGGCTTTTCCCTGATTCAATAATTCAGCCCGTTTAGCTTGATCAAACTCATCTTGATAGCGCAGTTTCAGCCCAACCTCTTCTAATGCTTCTTGAAACGGCTGACTGCGAAATGTGCTATAGCCGCTGAATGTATCTCCCAGAATCCTCAGTTCACCTTTGGCGGCTTTGGTTTGAGTCTGACTTGACAGATTAGGAACTAGATCAGGTGCCGCCTTCCTCAACACCCACAGACCACCTCCAATCAGACCCAAGGTAGCGGCTAAAGCTAAAATCAATACTAGCGGATTATCGCGTTTACTCATAACCTATAATCGACCTATTCTATTTCACTATGCTAGCGGTTGATTTATTGTACTTTATGTAACATTTTTGCGCGGGTTTCTGTAAAGCTATGGTTTTTACAGATGTCACCGCATCCATGAATCAACCCAGATGCCGTAGGTCTACTCTCACTCACGCTCTCAACCCCCATTGGTTTTTTAGTGGACATCTGCAAGTTTCTGTTTAAATTTTGGCAGATTCAATGGGGAAAAGTCAGGAATAAAGCACGGATTAGCTCGGGATAAGTCAGGATATCACTCAAGATGGCTCAGGTCAATTCAGATAAATGTCACGCGGCTTAATCCTAAATCTGTTGAGCAACAAAGGCTTATTTATTTGACTTTTAGATTAAGATAGTTCTACGCTCATTGGAGAATTTTTTCATGAATGCCTATTTCGCTTTAATTATTTCGATTATGATTGGTATCGGTGGGCAACTAAGCCTTAAAGCTGGCGCTATGCAGGGTATTGGTAGTAAGCTTTTCTTTCTTCAACCCTACATTCTCGTTGGATTATCGTCTTATTTCTGTGCTTCTCTATTCTATATCTTTGCCCTTAGAGAAATCCCTGTTTCTGTGGCTTTTCCCAGCGTTTCGATTAGTTATGTGGCGGTGGCTTTTTTGGCTCATTTAATTTGGGGAGAACCGTTTGGCATCAGACAGGTTATCGCCCTAGGGTTGATTGGTCTGGGAATATACACATTAAATCATTCATCTTAGACAACGATTAAAAACTGCACCCAAAGATAGTTACATTAAGTATTGTTAGAGTTTGTCCAGCAGTGCTAGTAATTGTGAATACCAAGAAGGGACATTAAACACGTCCCTAATCATCTGTTTGTTCAAAAACCTCAATGTTACCCTTTGGGTGCGAAAAATGGGTTAAATATCGCGTTCGCTCAATTCACGAGTCATGTAGTCAAATGGCTGATCCACAAATGCCGTATTAGCAACTCCAGTGGCGGCGACTTGTTCTTTCAGGATATCTTTCATAATTTGAATACCGCGAACAGTCGGAGCGATGGGAACCCCCAACGAATTGTAGGTTTCCCGCAAACCTTGCAAGACTCGTTCGTCCAGGACATCCATACTCCCGGCAACCAGTGCATAACTGGCATAGCGGAGATAATAGTCCATATCCCGCAGACAAGCAGCATAGCGACGAGTCGTGTAAGCATTACCACCCGGACGAATCAGTTCCGGGACGTCTTCAAAGAGTTGCGATCCTGCCTGCTTGACAATTGAGGCGGCATTGGCATTAATCACTGCTGCTGCCATGATTCGGGCTGTACCACTGTCAAAGTAAGATTTGAGTAAATCGATCGCATCGCGATCAAGGTAACGACCGCTAATATCGTAGTTTCTAATCAGGCTTGTAATCGCATCCCGCATGAGTCGGCTCTCCCAATCTATATATCTTTATCTATTTATATTGCCAGTTATTGCGACGCTCTCATCAAAAGTCTCTGGAATGAGAATTCCTGCACCATTCTTGATCACATAAGCTGGACTGCCCAAATATTGCTCCCAAAGCAACTTGGCTTATCTAGAATAGAATACGTCATTGTTGAGCGGATTGACAAATAGGGGACGGGCAATCCTTAGCATTTTGTAATATTTAATACAATTTAATCTTTTTCTTAGGATATCAAGGATCAGGAAATGAGATTCTGTAACTTTGGATACAAAAGCTGCCTCTGCCTCTCCCTAGGATGAGTCAGATGAACAGGAGACAGGTTTCAAGCCCAATCAGGTTGTTGAGGTAAACCTGAGATGGTACGATAACGGCTCCCCGGCTTAGGGAGAAAGCTCGCACCAAACTAAACTGTATCTTGTTTCGTTTCTCACACGCAGGAGACAAGCTGATCGGGTCTACCCGTGTTTCCATCTCCTGCTGTTATCAACCGTATCGTTTCCTTATCTCATGTCTAGTTGGTTTGTGCGACACTTGATTCCTAAGTTCCCCCGTCGTCCTAAGCGTCAGGTTTAGGACAGACACCACCGTCTGTCGAGGTCGGTGAGAACTTCAACTGCCCCACCGTTATTTATTTGAACTTTTCTAAACAATAGCCCACTTGACAAAAGGAGTCATTCATGCCAGAAACGCCACAAGAAGTCTTGAAAATGATTCAAGATCAAGACATTAAGATTATTGACCTCAAATTCATTGATATGCCAGGGATCTGGCAGCACTGCTCGTTTTACTACGATCAAATAGACGAAAGTGCTTTTGAAGATGGGGTAGCCTTCGACGGGTCAAGTATTCGCGGTTGGAAAGCCATTAACGAATCGGACATGTCAATGGTTCCCGATCCGAAAACGGCTTGGATCGACCCATTCATGAAAGAAAAAACCTTGAGCATGATCTGCTCGATTAAAGAACCCCGCACGGGTGAATGGTACAGCCGTGATCCCCGCACCATTGCCCAGAAAGCACTGGACTTTTTGAAGTCCACCGGAATTGGCGATATTACCTTTTTTGGTCCAGAAGCTGAGTTCTTTATCTTCGAGGATGTTCGCTTTGATCAAACAGAGAGCAAAGGGTTCTACTACGTAGATAGCGTGGAAGGGCGTTGGAATTCTGGACGGGAAGAAGCTGGCGGTAACCTGGGATATAAACCGCGCTACAAAGAAGGATATTTCCCCGTCTCACCTACGGATACGATGCAAGACATGCGTACCGAAATGCTGCTCACCATGGCTCAATGTGGTGTGCCAATTGAAAAGCATCACCACGAAGTTGCCTCTGGGGGACAGAACGAACTCGGTGTCCGTTTTGCACCAATCGTGGAAGCCGGTGACTTCTTGATGGTGTACAAATATGTGGTTAAAAATGTCGCCAAGAAGTATGGCAAAACTGCCACCTTTATGCCCAAGCCAATATTTAACGACAATGGTTCTGGGATGCACACTCACCAGTCCATCTGGAAGAATGGGAAACCCCTGTTCTTTGGCGATGGCTACGCTGGGTTGAGTAAGATGGCGTTGCATTACATCGGCGGTTTACTCAGACATGCGCCGGCTTTGTTAGCTTTAACCAACCCAACCACCAACTCCTACAAGCGCTTGGTGCCAGGGTTTGAAGCGCCTGTGAACTTGGCTTACTCCCAAGGAAACCGTTCCGCCTCCATCCGGATTCCCTTGTCTGGTGACAATCCTAAGGCGAAGCGGATGGAATTCCGTTGTCCTGATGCGACGTGTAATCCCTATATTGCTTTTGCGGCGATGTTGTGTGCAGGTTTGGATGGGATTAAGAATGAAATTGATCCGGGCGAACCGTTGGATGTGGATATCTATGACCTCTCGCCAGAGGAATTGAGCAAAATCCCATCAACTCCTGGTTCTCTGGAAGCTGCTTTAGAGCATTTGGAGCAGGATCATACCTTCTTAACCAGTACAGGTGTATTCACCGAAGACTTTATCGACAACTGGATTGCTTACAAACTCGACAATGAGATCAACCCGATGCGGTTGCGTCCTCATCCCTATGAGTTTTCCCTCTACTATGATGTCTAGTCTCAACCGCTAGCACAAAATGACAAAAAAAGCCATCCTGACAGGGTGGCTTTTTTCTGCCTGTATCTCTCTTCAATGCTGCAAGTAAGGGAAGCCGGGGAAGCCGGAAAAAACTTTTCTAAATTTTTAGTTACAATACTTTACAAACGACGATTAGGTAACAACCAGCTTAACCACTCATGTCTGATATTTTCACAAAACTGGCATATCAAACATTCCAGCAAGGAAAAGCGGCTTTTGCGCTGGCACACAAAAACACAGCATCACAACTACGGAATCTGATTAATCCCCCAATCAATCAGCTTAGAACCAAACCCCTCTCTCCAGACATCCTGCAACTACTTCGGCAAAGGTTAGAGCAGATTCTGGAAACTGATTGGCAGGATGCACAGCTTGGCGTTTATCCGGAAAGCCTGCTGTTTGATAACCCTTGGGAAGACTTCTGGCGCTACTATCCAGGGATTTGCCTGGATTTACTGAATATCTGGGAGAGGGTCAATCAGAATAAATATCAGGAGTTCTCGCCAGATATTGATATACAAAATTATCCGAACTACTATCGGCGCAACTTCCATTACCAAACCGATGGCTACTTGAGTGATACCTCAGCCAACCTGTATGATTTGCAGGTCGAACTTCTGTTCAATGGTGCGGCTGATCCGATGCGACGGCGCGTACTTGCACCGTTAAAGGAAGGACTCAAAGCCTTTGATGCAGTGCCTCCTCAACAAATTAGAGTTCTCGATGTCGCCTGTGGAACAGGTCGGACTTTGAAGATGATTCGGGCAAGTTTGCCAAAAGCGTCTCTATTTGGCACAGATTTATCCCCAACTTATTTGCGTAAAGCCAATCAACTCTTATCCCAGATTCCGGGAGAATTACCCCAACTGATGCAGGCGAAGGCGGAGGAACTGCCGTATCGGGATAATTATTTCCACGGTATCACTTGCGTGTTTCTGTTTCACGAACTACCACCGTCTATCCGTCAGCGCATCATTGAGCAATGCTTCCGTGTGATTCAACCGGGAGGGGTGTTTGTCATCTGTGACTCAATTCAGGCGATTGATTTTCCTCAATTCATGCCCATGATGGAAAACTTCCCTGCTATGTTCCACGAACCGTACTACAGACACTATATTACCGATGATTTAGTCAAACGCCTCACTCAGGCGGGTTTTGAGGCAATTACAACTCAAAACCACTTTATGAGCAAGTACTGGATTGCTCATAAGCCTGAAGACGCTACGGTGTAAACCTTTCTCGGCAATTAAGATATTAAGATCCCCAACTTCTTGAAGAAGCCGGGGATCTGGATTTTCGGGTGTTCTGCTGTGAAGTTAACTATTTTATGGATCGATCTCGATAAAATAAGCTTGAGGGATATTCCTGTATCCAGGACACCAAATCTTGGGATTATGGCGTGAGATGAATTGCCGGATTAGGCAAATACCACGCCTTGTGTTATATAAAATTGTCAACTCCTATAGAGAAACGTTTATGACCACTCAAAAATCAAGTTCAGAAACGGTGTCTACTGAAGGCTTGTCAACGGAGGAGATGGTTCCCACGGAGTTTATCCAAGACAAGACTACCGTCAACTATGTAGAAACCATCGAAACAGTCATCTCTAGCCTGGAGCAAGATGACAGTGCTATGGTAAGCCATAACGACGAAGGCTATCTCTGGAAGTTTAAGTATGGTAGCGTAGAAGTCTTTGTCCAGCTAACGGGTTCTACAGACGAGGATACATTCACCGTTTGGTCTTCGGTGCTGAACCTCCCGGCAGAAAAAGAAGCTGAATTGATGCGTAGGCTTCTGGAAATGAACTGGTCAGATACCTTTGAATCCCGTTTTGGGATTGTGGATGATCAAGTGGTGGTGTTATCATCGCGCACGGTGGCTGAACTATCGCCGGGAGAAATTTCTCGGGCGATTACGATTGTTGCTACTATTGCTGATGATAATGATGAAGCGTTGCAAGAAGAGTTTGGCGCGGCTTGATTTGTACTACAACCAGAATCCGCCTCTACACCGAACAAGGTGAACTCTCTTACTTTTCACGGGATCTGGAAAACCTCTCTCTAAACCTCTCTCCGAACCTCTCCCTAGCCCTCTCCTACAAGGAGAGGGAAGCGGAATATATTTTTTTATTTGGAGAGGCTTTGAATTCTCCCTCATGGAACAAAAAGCGAAGCATCCGCTGGCTTCCCCCTTCGTTAGCTTGTATTGTGTCCACCTACTTATACCTTGTAGAGGTTAGCAGCGGGAGCAGTCAATCTCTCTATCGTAGCTGGTGAAAATTTTATTTATCGAAGATAACGACTTGAATCGGGAAGCAATTAGTGAATATCTTGAGTTGCATGGGTATGAAGTTTATGCTAAACCCGATGGCGCTAATTTTTTAGAGGTGGTGAGAGAATGTGAAGTACCCCAACTTGCTTCGCTGAAGTTGGGGCTTCCAACTCCTTAAAAACAAGGACGGTTTTATTCGTCTTTGGGATTTCCCGCTTCATCCGCCGACGCCTCCAAAGGTTGCCCTCTATTGGTCTTACTCAGCGTCCACAGGCAGCCGTCCGCCTTCCGCAGACAGTGATATTTTGTTAGTCCGCTTGGTTTTCGCGGTTTATGGTTGTAGAGACGCGATGCGAGAAGCGTCTGTACTAACCGAATAATGCCTATTGGCATCTTGCGCTATTCTTTTGGAGGACGCTAAAAGCGAACGGTGGTCGAGTTCCGAGCCGCGCAAGGACTACATCTCTATCACACCGAGCATGACTATCTGTCTTCCCATGCCTTAGAAGGTAGACCTAAGCGGATTATTGCCATTGTACTACAAAAGATTTGGCGTGTCAGGATAACTTGGAAATCTCCGTACCTCCGATTAAGAGCTGTCCATCCTCACCTTGCTATCGCTGAAGGTGAGGACTTTCGCGACTACGTTAAACCTGATTTAATTTTACTGGATCTCAAGTTACCAGAGATTGATGGCTTTACGTTGATGGAACAACTGCGACAATCCCAATCGTTACAAATCCCGGTGGTCATTCTTTCAGCACTTTCCTTTAATTCGGATAAACAGCGAGCATTTGAATTGGGGGCTTGCTGTTTTTTGGTGAAACCGACGATGGTGCAGGATATTAGGCGTGCGATTCAGAAGGAATTGAAATAATTGGCACGTCTGTTTTCGGGTAGGGACGGGTTTAGCCATTTCCAGCAGATTTGGTGGTTGATGAGGTACAGCCTTAAGCAAGATCCCCGACTTCTTGGAGAAGTCGGGGATCTGTCTGTGTACCTCACTTACTTGAAAAGCGCTGTATTTTAGATACTCACCAAGAAATGAACAACAAAACCTTCTATTCCGACTCGGATTGGCGTTGCTGTTGAATAAACTCCTCAATAATCCGGGTAAGATTATTCACAGATTCTCCGATTTGAGTGAGTCGGGTTTCAGTTTGAGATAGTCCGAGTAGAGTATTTTGGAGTTGGTTGCCTAAAATGTCGATCGCGTCTCGATACTCTCTCTCTAATTCTTCCAGAGTCATGGTAGAACCTCAAAGATTGATTGATTTCCAGTCTGGACAATCGATGTTAGCGATCGCGTCTATGCTATGTTGAATTTGTGTTCATGAACAGCGCGATCGCGAGTAAGTTGCTCAGATTAGTCAATCGCTCTATTGTCGGCTGATCCCAATGGCGTGGTGTTATACATTGATGGACACACAGCTCCCCTAATCGTTGACCGTGACTGATTAAGGGTACAATTAAAACAGCTTTGGTTTTTAACGGAGTCAGTTGCGCGATCGCTTCCTCTGAGAGTTCGGTTTGCTCAATATGCTCTTGCTCAATATCCTCAATCGCGACAATTTGCCCTTGTTGGTACACTGTCTTATAGTCTTCCTCTAAACCGGGATCAGCAAGGGAAAGTTCTAGCACCGAGGGATATCCGGGGGCGACGGATTCCACAATCGATTGATCGCCTAAGGTATAAAGGATGACTCGTTCAACCTCTAACTGAACTCGCAGCTTCGCCACCGTGAAATCCAGCAGGGTTAACACAGGAGTAGACTTACCCAAGCGCTGGAGAATCTCTGCGAATAAAGCATCCCACTGTTGTAAACGCTGTAATTGCTGGGTGGCTTGTTCCGCCTGTGTCAAAGCTTGAGCCGCCGCCAAGAGACGCCGTACTCGTTGGGAGAGAACCGCCCAATAGATGGGTTTGGTGACATAATCCGTTGCACCTACGGCAAAAGCACGATCCACGGACTCTTGATCATCCAAAACCGTAATCATTAAAATCGGGATGCGATCGCCTCCCGGTAGAGAACGCAAACGCTGACAGCAGGTAAAGCCATCCAATCCCGGCATAACTGCATCCAACAATACCATGTCTGGCTGATGATGCATATATTCGCTCAGACATTGCTCCCCATCCTTCGCTTCCACGACGCCATACCCTTCTTCTGTCATCGCTAAATTGAGTAATGAGCGCATCGAACGATCATCATCAACGACGAGGATTAAAGGTTGATTGGGCTGACAATCCATCGTTTTACCTCGTGGGACTCCGACCTCAACGAAGTAGGTCGGAGGGGGATAGAGGTCAAACCACGCCCTTCGACTTCGCTCAGGGCAAGGTTTGACAACCCAACTGTTGATACCAGTCCGGTATTTCGTTGCAACAATTGGACTTTTTTGGTGGTAAACCTCCCTATTCGTTTCCATTTAGCGTCACTGACCGAGACTTGAGTTTTAGTGTCACCGGAAACGTAACCGTAGTAAGTGATACCCGCCTTTTCAGCTTTGACATAATCGCCCTTCCTCAACCCGTGACGGGTGAGGGTGCCACCATAATGCCGCCGTTTCCCTCCCTTGCCGGGAATCATTAAATGTAGCTGACGGCGGCAAATTGGAGAGCGACTAATCACTGCAAACTGACATGGTGTTACCGTAATAGACCCTAGGAAGGTACCACTTCTGCCTTTAATCTGGCGATACCGTATAAACCGGGAGGCGGCTAGGCAGATGCCGTCAACGGCATGGGCGGCGGGTGATTCCTCAGCTTTATTCTTAGACTTGGGTAAGCCTAGATACTTTCTTAGGTTTGAGGTGTGCCATCCCTCTTGGGTGTGGACGGTATAGCCTGCTTGTTCTAACTGCTCAATTTGCCAATACTGCCCGACCATTGCCGGACTAAAACCCTTGTCACCTCTAGCTTTAATCACCTCCACGAGGACATGAGTAAACGGGTAAATCTTTGATAACTCCTGGATCACCCGTAGTGCTAACTGCTTATTCGCCCGAATGCTGGGAGGTATTTTATGACCTTTGCGGTTATCGAATCGGCACTCGCGGTGGTTGCGTTGGTCATAAGGAACCTTCCGGTTAATCCGTCGCCCTCGCCGTCCTCGTCGCATCATCGCCCGCCCTTGCATCCGCTTGGTTACGGTTTTAAATGGTAGGTTCAGATGGGCAAGGAATAGGGTGACACTTTTTGACTGGACAGCCATCCCAGTAAACAGCTTTCCCGGGTCAATTCCGGCTGCAATATCTTGGGTCTGTTCACCTGACGGTTCCTTGACTAACTGGACTTGAAAGACACCTAAGTCATTGCGTATAACCTTGACCTTGCCTGACTTTAACCACCGTCGAACACGGCTAGCTTTAGCTGGCATTAATGGTTTCCCTTTTGGTGATAAAACTGGAACACGAATCATGGATATAAGCCTCTCGTGTGAGTTATCAGTCCCCTCGACCACCACCAACAAAATGTCCTTTCTTCAAGCGCCTATAACAAGTAGGCTTACAGTTGATCCGAACTGGGGAAGCATTCGGAAGTGTGTATCAGTTGATGGCTAGTGGTCTATTCAACTCTTGCGTCACCAGACTTGTCTCTGGCAATCCCCACGCTCCACGTTAGTAGCGTGGGGTTGCTGAAGTTCAAGGTAACTGGGGACAAGCGACTGCTGATTTAGAAGTGGGAATTGGGGATTTTGACACCTGTTTAATTAAAGCAGTTCTCACCTTCTCATACTCTACCTCGACCTGAACCCGTTGCTCCGCAGGGACTTCAGTTATACCCGCACCTGCCAAGGCTTCCAACTCCTTGCAGAGATGGGAAAGAGTGACAGCACCCAGATTCGCGCTACTCGAACGGAGACTATGAGCCGCCTGTCTTAGAGCCTCTGCATCTTGGGTTGCGATCGCGGATTGAATGGCTTGAAGTCGTTCGGGTGCATCTTCTAAATAGTCCCCCACAATTTTATCCAAGACAACATTGGCTTTTGCTCCCGCTAATTTCTCTAAGGATTGCCATATCTTAGGATCTAATACCTCCGACTCCGTATCAAGCAACCTTGGCGACGCCGGAAAAACACCTGCGCCCTCATCTCCATGTAACCCCTGATGACTATCCGATACCTTCTGCAACGCCTGAACCAGTTTTGGCAACTCAATCGGTTTCGTAATATAATCATCCATCCCCGCCGCCAAGCACTGTTCTCGATCCCCCCGCCGAGCATAAGCCGTCAGCGCAATAATCCGGGGGCGTTCGCCAGCAGCCCACTGCTCACATATCTGGCGCGTCGCGGTTAAACCATCCATTTCTGGCATTTCCACATCCATAAACACGACATCATAAGACTGGCTCTGCAAAGCCTGTAATGCTTCTGCACCGTTACTCACGACATCAGTCTGATAGCCCAGTTTCTTGAGCAACAGGAGGGCAAATTTCTGATTCACCCGATTGTCTTCCGCTAGCAATATCCGTGTTTTATGGGTTTTTGTTAAAGGCGTGATTTGCATTGTGTTCTGTCTATTAGGCTGGATTATTCCTCTCCCTATTGTGTAGGTAAGGAGGCTATTTAGACCTACGCCAGATTGCCGAATTTTTCATGCTAAATCGACGTAATTTTTGTTTGCTTTTGTCTGGAGCCGGCGAGTGAGCTTTTCTGGGCGACTGACTGAGAGTATAATTCTCTGTGTGCGTTGCCACATCACTCTAAATTATTGATTTGAATCACTGCTTTTTTGGAGAAAATTTGCTATTTGAAACAGCGGCAGTAAGCTTCCCTCCTGGGCTAGTGTCGCAGGAATAGCCGCTTTGTTGATGATTTATTGGGAATGATTCAGCGTTTAATCAATATCCAGAAGATGCTGACCTGAGTAGTGTAACTGCTGCCAAAGATCTTGAATTTGATCATAAGCCTGTTCCGGAGGCAATTTTCCTGAGGTTTGTAGGTTGCAGATGGTGGTCACTCGCTGAGCAAATTCTTGTAAATTGGCATTAAAGTCCAGATATTCCGGTTTCTTATGACCATGATAGCGACAACGAGGATATAAAAAATTCAGGCGATCGCTCATTTAGGGCTTCTCCCAGATTCTTGAAATTTTCTTTCTGTCTATTAAAACTCCTATTATTAATCAAAAATCTTGATATTGACCAATCGTTGTGAACATTTCAGAAAATTTCTTGGGTCAGTTCATAGTCAAGATGACGGTAGCGATAAAACCCGGATTCATCTGCCTAAAAAAATAGGTAGTTTTGTAGCTTATGTTACTGATGCTAGGGGCATAAGTCTAGTTTGCCAAAACTCTCTCGGCTCTCCCGTACTTAGGGTGATAATAAAGTCTTATGAATTAAGCCAAAGTCCCACGGTGTAATGCTTGTAGGTTGGGTTGACGAAGGAAACCCAACTAATTAAGCGATTAAGCTAGGTTTTCTTCAAATCAAGCCAATCGCTACACATATAAGGAAAATTTATCACCTTATGTACGGGAGAGCCAACTTATTTACCAATGCGTGGCAGGCAATGGCAGCGGTATTTGTAAATTTGTTCGCTTGCTGCCGATTACGGCGATTACCTGCCTGCTGCTGAGTTTTGCGATCGCGATTTTGGTGGATGTGCCGTTATCTCGTTTTCTGTTAGCTGGAGTCAGCAAAGAAAATAAAACCTCCCGCATTGACCAACTCAGTGAAACTGCATCGGAACGGTTTACTCAGTGGAGTTTAAATCATACCGTTCGTAATCAAACCACTGCCCGGGCGTGGACGGCGGGAACCATTGCCTTATTTCTCTGTGTCGTCTTTGCCTTTACCCAAATTCCCACGGTGTTTTTTCCCGAAACCGACGCACGGGATTTGAGTATTAATGTGGAAATGCCGCCGACAACCACGCTGGAAATATCACAAGCGGTAGCGGATGATTTGGGTCAACATTTACGGTCTAAAGACTATTTTGAAAGTGTAATTAAATATGTTGGACGACGCAGTACCTTAGTCAGTTCGGGTGAATTGCAGCCCAGCCAAGCCAGCTATTTGGTGGGATTTGATGCTGTATTTGTTCCTGAAGAACAGCGGCAGTTTACCTCCTTTGAATACGTGGATAAACTGCGTCCCCAACTGGAAGCGGCACTGACATCTTATCCCGGTGCAACTTTAGTGATCAACAGCCAACAAGCCGCCCAAAATGAAGACCCGATCCAAGTCGAAATTACCGGGAACAATCTGAGTGAATTGCGGCGGATTTCTGGGGATATTCAGTTAGCATTGCGGCAAATACCGGGGACAACCGATGTGCGCGATAATTTGGGAGACTTGCAACCGGATTTAAAACTGATTCCCGAACGTGAACAGCTTGATTTTTATGGAATTAGTGAAGAACAACTGGCGGCACAGGCGCGTTATTATAGCAACCGCCATGGCTGTTAGGACACATCATTTATGTAGAGACGCACCATGGCGCGTCTCTACAATGGTGCCGAACGTCCTAATCGATGTGTCTATTGCTATATATGACCACCAACGATGTTGGCGATTTTGTTCTGGGTGGAAATGAGGAGGATTTAGAAATTCGCCTGAGTACAGCTTGGTTTTCACGCGGAGGAGAGGTTGGGGGTCCGACTCGCCGAGATGAACTTTTATCCTGATGTAGAGGAGTTTCAGTCGGATATTCAAACCTTGCAGTTAATGGGCTTACTATGATTGTTGTCAGTGATACCTCACCCATCACCAATCTGGCAGCAATTGGTCAGCTCGATTTATTGCGGCAATTCTATAAAACCATCATTATTCCGCAAGCTGTTTATAGCAATCCTATTTAGGGTCAGCGGATGAAGTTAACGAGTGCGATTTGACCGTTTTTGCATCCACCAAACTATCAGACCGACAGGAAGCGCTATGAGAACTCCCACGATTATGTGAAACAGTACGTCAAGGAAATTGTAGTAGGAAAGATAAATGGGAATGACAGCTTCAGGGCTATCCGAGGGTTGATTTTTAGTGATAATTGTTTTTACAGGTTCAGAAGTGACTTGAGAGGAGATACCACTGACAGCTAAACCTGTACTGACAACGGCAATTAACAATTCTAATCGTTGTTGTCGTTTTTGAGCTGCCGATTCTGTGGCGCGATCGCTCTCAGCCTGTTCTGTTTCAACAATTCCCCTGATTGTCTCTATCATCTGCTGGAATAGTTGCTGACTGGGGAGAAGACAAGATAAATCTGTGTTTATTTGTTCAATAAATCTTTCCAAATTGTGGCTAATAAATTGTTGCAATAATTCCAGATTATCCTCTTTTTCAAGGCTAATAAACTTAAGCTGATCCAGCCAAAATTGATAGTTTTTGTTATTCGTTTCAATGGTGTTACGATGGATTTCTAAATCTCGCAGGTGGTTAGCGTAGTCAAAGGCAGTTTGAGAAAGTTCGGTGAGCCATTCTTTGAGTTGCTTCAGCCTTTGAGTAGGCTCCAAGGGCAAGTTCTTCAATCCTTTAGCTTTACCATCTAATTGTCTGTAGAGCTTTCGTGCCTGCTGATTGCACCATCGAGATTCGGAGTAGGTATAGAGAATTTTACTACGACAGCACAGTAGATTAATCAGAGGTTGACCGTAATCTACGGCTGTTTCTAAGGTTTCCGTTTGAGGGTGGTAATTGAGCCAGATGAGAATATGGCTGAGTTGAGCCGGATTTTCTTGAATATTGTTATATTCAAAAATTGGACTACCTAAAAATTTACCTTGAGCAGAAAGCCTGTAATTTTGTCTGTCTAATTCTGGCACAATTGCATTCAGACAGTTATCCGTAAAGGCTTGAATGTCGTTGAGTTTCCCCTCTGGCTGGGCAAAAAGGACTAGAGTTTGCCCCAGTAAAGAGTTGCTTTGAGCGATTTGTAGACAACCTTGAGGATTTAATCCTGCCAATTGGTCAATTTCAACATGAGGATAAGGATAGCGCAAGGTAATGTCAACGGCATAGGTATCGTGGATTTGCAGGGGATAAACTTCGCCTCTGAGTTGGAGTGAACTACCGTTATTAATGGCGGAGAAACTTAATAGATGCTCTGGTTGGAGTAATTCTAGATAGTCGCTTTTTGGGTTATCCCAATTTGGACTTATCCCAATTTTGCCCTGGCTATCTTGGAGACGATCAAGCAAAGATTCAAGTCTAGGAACATTAAGCTTTTTACCCAATTGTTGACATTGCTCCCACAGGTGATTCGCATCATCAACGGGTTGTTCTTCACCTTGAGCTAAATTGTTACGCAGATGAAAGGCGTAGAGTGTCAGTTTTGGGTTAGCAACCTTCATGAGCCAGAGTTTGATGACTGGGAATCCTGGGAAGAGGAGCTTTGCTGAATGGCATTTTTTAGGGTTTGTTTATTGAGTTCGTAGTTGGGAGTTTTGACGTTGCCTTCTTTGCTACCTGGTGCTTTCTCTCCTGAATCATTAGGGTTAGGGATAAGTGTTAATTGGGCTTCGCGAATTCTTGGGTGTTTTTTTAACCATGATGACAATGCCTTCGATATTTCTGTAATATCATCTGGTAACGGCTCGACTACCTGATCCAACTCCGCTAAGTATTCTGGCGTAAAGAGGGAACGCTGACGGGTTAGTAGTTCAATGAAAGTAGCAACATTTTGTTCAGAGAATGACATAGCTTTACGGGTTGTTTGTTGTGCAGTTTGCTGGACTAATTCCAAAGGCAATTGGAGTGCTTCAGCAATCTGAGCTGAGGTTAATCCTAACTGGAGCAATGCTAGCACTGTCTCTAATTTTGCCTCTTGCTTACCTTCCTGTTTACCTTCTTCAAAGACTTCTTGATAAAATCGGGTCTTTTTCAGTTCGCTTAATCCCAACATGGCGGCAATCTCCTCGCGGCTTTTTTGTGGTAATTTGTAGACAATAATCGTTTCAATGAGATTAATCAGGTCACGCTGGACAGCTTCATCGTTTAGCTGTTGTTGGGCTTGTTCAATTAAGTGTCGAGCGAGTTGTCCGGCTGTTTCTTCCGGCTCGATTACAAGCTTAACAACTCCTACCCCTAATGAGCGTTCGGCAGCTTCTCCTAATTCATCGAGGTAAATTCGTCTCACCTGGTTTAGGGCTAAGAGGTTACCAAAATGTAAGGGTTGCTCTCGTTCGATAGGGCGGTTGGCATAGATGACAACAATTTGCCAGGGGTGAGGGGGTTGGTATTGTTTTAAGAAGAGGAAGAGTTCAGCAAATAGGCGGTAGTATAAGGAGGCGTCGGGCTGAAACTGAACTTCCACGAGGTAGAACGGTTTGTCGGGTTCGTTGGTTTTGGGTAGGAATAAACCATCTAGGCGAAAGGCTAATTGTTTGACTTCGCGGGAGGTGAATTCGTAGCTAGCGGCTTCTTCAGGGGAACGATTGATCAGTTCAAAGAAGATGCTAGGAAAGGCTTGGAACAGGTTGTAGAAGATGCTATCAGTTTTCACGGGTTATTGACCAATGGCACAGAATGCTGCCCAGTGGTAGGGAGATTCAAAGGGTTTGCTACTCGGTTGTAAATTATAGAAGAAAGCATCCAATTGTAGTTCCTGTTCATCATCCAAGGGGAGTTGGCTTGCCCACTGCTGCAATTGTTCTTTTGTAGCATCTCTGAGCCAGGTTTGGGCAGTGTTGAGGGCTACGGCGACGGTTGAGCCGGATTTGAGATTTTGATAGAACTTAATCATCAACAGGGCTGTCGATAAGTCGTTCACTCTCCAAAGGGAACTAACGACACTGGGAGAACCTGCGATGAGGAAGCCACTGGGTATGCCTATGTATTCGTCGATCAAACCCTTGGGAGAGGTTATGCCAGTTTCGCAGGCAGAGAGAGTGACAAGGCGGCATTGGCTAAGCTCTAGCCCAAAAATTTCTCCCAATGTCAAACACTTTCCCTGATTAACGGTGCTACCCTCTCTTAAATGAATGTAGCGCTCTGGGTTTGTCATCTGGGAAGTTTCTGTTTGTGTTGGCGTGGCATCTGCGAGGAGTAGGGCAGAACGCAGGGGGGCTTCTGAATCAAAATAGCCATGACAGGAAAAGTGGATACAGTGGGCAAGATGAAGTTGCTGGTTGTAGATGGCTTGTTTCGTAGCAGCCTCTCTCGCAAAGACTTTATCATTGGGGTGGAAGTCCTGCCTGATTGTTTCGACTTCAAGATCGGCGTAATTCAGGTCTTGAGTGGGATTTTGGATGCCAAAGAAATAGCTAAATTCAGAGTGTTGCGAGTTTTGAGTTAGCTGCAATAGTCCGCAACTAGGTGCATAACTCACACCTTCAGGAAATCGGTCAAGGAGGCATTTTTGTCTGGCAGGATCAGCGTCAGATTCTCTCTTCTTTGCTAGCGGACTTCTATCCTCTTCGACGGGAGACGTATCCGTAGAAGTGACTGGTAGGGCGTGAAGGGGAAGCAGGTGGAGTAAGAAATGGGGAATCAGAATTACGCGATCGCAGGTCTCTGGAACATGGGATAGGATTTCCTCTAAATGCAGAATTTGAGCAAGGTGATGAAGCTTGAACTCTAGCTGGTTTTTCCAATTTTCCTTTGAGGGTTGCTCGTCGTCAGAAAAATCCTCTCTAAGCCAGTCAAATAAAGCTTGAGCGTCTTCTGGAGAGGATTGCCAAACAGTAATTCCCGGGCTTTGGCGGGTAACGATAAAGGTTAGAAAAGTGTCACCTAAAACGTACCACTCGATGAGGACAGTTTTATCATTGGGTAGCAATGCCTGAATCCTCTCAAAAGAGATGGGTTCGACCCGTTGAGTGAAGCTGAAGTTGGGATCTAGTGTCTTGATTTGTTCCAGCAAATCATTCAATTGTTGCTGCAACTTATCCAGTTCTTGGCGCAATTGCTCGGAATAAGTTTGGTCTAGTAGTTGCTTATTTTCCTCGATGCCAGTAGAAAAATTTATCTGGGTAGTTTCTAACTGCCGTTGCTTTGCCGCAATTTCCCGACGCAGATACTTTAGTTGGTTGCAGTCACTTTCTGAAGCTCCTTTTGGATAAAGGTCACGATTAGCCAGGAGTTGTACTAAGTTACGGGCTTTGCTACGCTCAGCGTATTCAATTGCTGTCTTCCACTGCTTGGTTTTGACGTAGGATTTTACAATTCCGATGTAGACACCTATCGCTTCTGTTTGAATCTCTTGACGCCGTGCATCGGTACTCGCCCAAGCCCAACTCTCCTCAACAGCTTCAATAGCAACGCCATAAGCTTCAATTGCCTCTTCTAAACGCTCAGCGTCGAATGCTAGGTGACCGAGGTTATTTCCACAGTGCAAGCATTCGATGGGAAAAGCAGCAGGTGTGTACACCTTTAGAGCTGACTGATAAGCTTTAATTGCCTGTTTGATCTGTCCTGCCTTACTATAGGCACGAGCTAAATTGTAATGGGTTGTAGCCCAGCGTTCTGGAAATTCCTTGTGGGTGTAAACTTGCAGGTTGTCTTTGTAGATGGCGATCGCTTGAGCAATCTGCCCAATTTCGCGATACTGAGCTGCCAAATTATTCTGTGTTTCTGCCCACTTATATGTCCCAGAAATACGGACTTTTAGAGCTTTTTTGTAAGCTGCGATTGCCTTATCAACTTCCCCCTTATCGCTGTAGACATTGCCCAGATAGGTTTGGGTATCTGCCCATTCTTCGGGAGTATCCAATTTTGGAATAAACATTACCCAAAGTAACGACATTGCAAGAGTTTCAGCCCCCCTTAAAAGAGCTAACGCGCAAAATTTGGATACTCCCCATTCTTCTGGAAACTCCTGATAGCTATAGCCTTTTAGTGCGTCTTCATGTGCCGCGACTGCCTGCTCAATCCACCCTTGCTCCCTGTAGACAAGACCCAAATTGTTTTTGATCATTGCCCACCGTTGTAGAAAATCTTTTTGGGTGTAGACTTGCAAGGCGTTTTGGAAAGCTGCGATCGCTTTTTCCAGATTCTGTGGCTTGTCACCGCGAATTCGATTACGGTAGGCTTGACCCAGATTGTTGTGAGTATTTGCCCACTCTTTTGGAAAACCTTCACGGCTTAAAACTGTAACAGTAAATTGGTAAGCTGTAATAGCAATTTCTAAGTTGCTAGCTTTGCTGCCTAGTGGAAATTGCTGAAGCAGAAAACCGAAATTGCCGATGTCTACCGCAAGGTTTTCTGCGTCTGCTGGCTCCAGTTTCAATAAGAGTGATGTTGCCCAGTCGTGCAATACTTGAGCAAAGGTATCATCCAGTTTGTCCAAGTTAGCTTTCAGAAAAGGATATACTCCTTCTAGATTCCTTCTGTGATCTAAAATTGCCTGCATTAGTTCACCTAAGAAACTGGCATACTTTTCTGGTTCTGGGATTACTGCAAATGAGTTGCCGATACCAACTGCTATTGGTGCATCTTTGCTTGACAATCTCTTTATGGGCGTGCTGTACACTCCTAACAGGTAACCAGTAACATTCATTAAAAAATCAGAAGCGTCCAGCTTACCTGTAACTATCAAACCAGCCGCTATCTGTAGCATAGTCTGTACTAAACCAGCATCTATGAGGTTTGAATTTGCCCTCAAAATTATTGGTTCGTCACCACTAGGACAATTCAGCAGCATTTGTATTAGATTACGATAGTCTTGCCGACGACTTTCATCCATTGGAGGCAACCCTCAGCATCTATTCCTGTTAAGTTTATTCAACAACGGTAAAACAAGCATTTTCGCACATCCAGACTGCCCAAATCACTTAATCGTTTTCCTCGTGTTGTTGTAAGGTATTGTCTAACTTTTCACTCAGTTGGCGGTAGTAAATAATTATGCTGCACTTGCGTTTAACCATGTCTCACCATTGGGACATAACCTTAATCGTACAGCCTCATCTTGGCAGCACATCATCAAGTTTAAATGCTAACCTGGGTAACATTCGTGACTCAATTAACTTTCCCAGTCGATATTGCTGTTGAACATAGTCTTCACCGACTAACTGACAAACTGTAATAGTTGGCTGCTTGGGTCTGCCAATGAAAGCAACACCACCTAATCCTCGATAATCAACAATCCAATATTCGGGAATACCCAACAAGGCATATTCTTCAACTTTACGAGCATAATCTGTCTCCCAATTTGTACTTACTACTTCAAGAATCAATTTAATCGAAGTTCCCAACGTAATCACAGGTTCTCGCTCCCATAACGGCTCATTCACTAATGCAGTTTCATCTAAAACCACGACATCAGGACGACGCGCCGTAGCTGCATCTGTAAAAGGTCTAACAATACAAGTGCGCGGAATAAACCAGGGATGTCCTTGTCGTTCTAACTCAATACTCAGTTTACTGGCTAATTTTCCCGCGACTGTTTCATGAGGTCCCGTTGGTTCCATGTCAATTAACTCTCCATCCGCTAATTCATAGCGAGTATTGTTGCTATAGTGGGCGATAAATTCCTCGAAAATTAGCAGTTGAGATGACGTATAAACCATACGTTAACCTCTGAGTATATTGACAATTTATTATACCAAATCTAGGTTAACTACCCATTGTTGCCTAAGCTGTCATGCATTTAAATTGGGAATGGGTAGCGAGCAAGATGCTCAATGTAGCGAGCAAGATGCAAAGCCTGCGGCATGGCTTCGCTTAACGCACTACGGCAAGAATTTCTCCATTATTGACATTATGGTTTAAATGCCGAACAGCTTACCGCAGCTTAGGGTTAAAATATCAGCATACCGCAGCGGTGAGAGTGGCGCTTAATCAGCGGTATTCTCCGGCGACGGCGCAAAAGATGCTCTGAACTGTGGGAGTATGTTAGGTTTCCTAATGTGATACAATAGCCATAGCTCACTTTGGCATCCTCCAAAAGAATAGTGCAGCTCTATGCCCGAAATCGTCGAAATTCCTATTGAACTAACCCGATTCCAGCTTCCCCAAGCGGTTCACGCACGCCTACAATTTTTGTTGGATCGTCAGGATGAGGGCTATACCCTGTCTCAGGCAGAACGACAGGAAGCAGAAGGACTGGTTGAACTTGTGGAATTTTTATCTCTACTGCGTTTGCAATCAACACGGGTGATGAAGCAAGCATAGATGGCAACAATTCCAGCTTCCCTCCGCCGATTAGTCATTCAAAGAGCAGATAACCGCTGTGAATATTGCGGTATATCACAAATTGGTCAAGTAGCTACTTTCCATATCGACCACATTGTTCCTGTCGTAGCTGGTGGCGAGACAATTGCTGAAAACTTGGCTCTTGCTTGTGTCTCCTGCTCACTTCGCAAAGGGGCACGGCAAAAGCTTGAGGACTCGGAAACGGGTGAAGTTGTCTCCATTTTTAATCCTTTTAGTACGCTTATTCCCCTTTTTGTAATCTTTAATCCTGTCTGTTTTTACAACTACTTGTAACTACTTATCTATCAAAAAGGTGACAAGAGTTTTTTTACTTTTAACTCAGGTAGAGATAGGGGAATCATTAATTTTTAATCAACTAACCACTCCCCCATCCCACTGCTATGATATTGTCGCCTACAGTTGCACGGTCACGGTTTTCACTTCAGTGTAATTCTCTAAACAATACTCACCTAATTCGCGACCTATGCCAGACTGTTTAAATCCACCAAAGGGTGCAGCCGCGTCAAAGACATGGTAGCAATTGACCCAAACTGTACCTGCACGCACATTATGAGCGATCGCGTGGGCTTTAGCTATGTCTTTTGTCCACACTCCTGCGGCGAGTCCGTACATAGTGGTGTTTCCCAGACGAATCGCTTCATCGATGTCTTTAAACTTAATAATGCTCATCACCGGACCAAAGATTTCCTCTTGGGCAATCTTCATGGAGTTATCAACATCAGCAAAGACAGTCGGTTCAACAAAGAAGCCGCGATCGCCAATTCGATTTCCGCCACACAGCATTTTTGCCCCTTCTCGCTGTCCGGCTTCAATATAGCTCATGATTTTATCAAATTGAGCCTGATCCACTTGGGGTCCTTGCTTGGTTTTGGCATCAAAAGGATCACCGACGGTGCGCTGTTTTGCCCGTTCTACACATTTAGCCACAAACTCGTCGTAGCATTTTTCTTCTACAAATACTCGTGAACCCGCATTACAACATTGACCTTGGTTGAAAAATAGACCGTGATGGACACCTTCAATCGCCGCATCCATATCAGCGTCAGCAAAGACGATATTGGGACTCTTACCGCCCAATTCTAAGGTGACGCGCTTGAGGTTGGTTTTGGCGGCTTGTTCCATAACCAAATGTCCCACCTCTGTTGAACCCGTAAAGGCTAATTTATTGATATCGGGATGAGACGCGATCGCACCTCCGGCTGTGGGTCCATAACCGGGTAGAATATTCACAACGCCCGGAGGAAAACCCGCTTCCAGAATCAGTTCACCGACTCGCAATGCGGTTAGGGGTGTTTGTTCTGCTACTTTCAGAATTACTGTATTACCAGCCGCCAATGCTGGTGCGAGTTTCCAGGCTTGCATTAACAAGGGGAAGTTCCAGGGAATAATTTGACCCACAACTCCCACAGGTTCGTGTCGCGTATAGCAGAAGTAAGGACCATTAATCGGGATGGTTTTGCCCTCAATCTTATCTGCCCAACCTGCATAATAACGGTAGCAAGCAATGGTTAATGGCAAGTCACCATTCATTGACTCACCTAGAGGTTTGCCGTTATCAAGGCTTTCTAAGCGTGCCAGTTCTTCTTTGTTCTGTTCAATTAAATCTGCCAGTTTATAGAGTAATCGTCCCCGACTACTGGCGGACATGGTGCGCCATTCCCCACTCTCAAATGCTGCCCGCGCTGCTTGCACCGCCCTATCTACATCGGGGGCGTCTGCTTCAGCCACATCACAGATAACCTCTCCTGTGGCGGGATTGATCGTCTCAAATCGGCGACCTGTGGCGCTTTCCACCCATTCGTTGTTAATTAACAACTGAGTCGGACCGATTTTCACATTTTGTTCTGGTGCTGTGGCGGTTACCATCAAATTCTCCTTTCGTTCTTACTGCAAAAAGCAATAGGATTGTGGTCATGCATTAGTTTCTACCAATTCTCTATCTATGACCGTCTCCATTTACTTGTCCTACAACCTTAGAAACATAACGCTCCAGTTTTATCTATCTAAAGTTATAGATTAAATATTATTAACTTATGTAAAATAATTTATTTTATCTTATCCATGAAGCTGTGATCGTCTGATAATCTAAACTCTATAGTTTTTTTGAGTTGAAGTTTACTTTGTCGTCTAAGGTTAAAATTTTGATTATGTAAAAAAAATAGATGCAATCACTTTCGTTAAAATTAACTTTTATGTACGAAAATCTTGAGGAGATGAACAGAATCCGCGATCGCAGGTTCCCAGATGGATGCTTTCTCCAAGGATATCGCGATGCAAGCGTCTCCAGGTTAGGAGATCATCGGTTGTTCATACCCAAGCCTTTGCCAGTGCTGTGTCCAGAGATTGCATAACCAGGAGATATGCTGGTGATTGTATTGTTTATGATGCCGTTTGCGATCGCTCTCAATTAAAAGCCACAATTGCCGCAGTTGTTGGCAGGTGGTGCAGTGTTGAATTTGGCAGGCGATCGCGTTGAACCACTGGCGTAATTGGCGATAACTGATGAATTGTCCGCCTTTGTCGCGGCGATGAACAAAGACGATATATGCCCAGGACTCCACACGCACGATTAGGTGTTTAGGGATTTTTAGGAATTTCGCGATCGTGGCGAGGCTGATGCGGAATTTCTGGGCGGGTTGGAGGCGGCGAAATAAAGGTGTCATGATACCAGTTATAGCAAATCGCTAGGCGTGTATTTACAACTCCCGTACCTGAAACTGAGTCCAGATGAGATGTTCGTACAAACAAAGTGTAACTAGACCAGCGCGAAGCGCTATAGTTGAGTTTGTAAGTTTTCGATCCCCCTAAAACATCGGTCTAGTAACTAGAGTTAGCGATCGCAATAGGTAGAAATATGCCATGGCATGTCAGTTGTAGGGGCAGGCGCGAGCCGTTTAATTTTGGTATCTACCGATAACTTCAAAGGCAAAACCCGCCCTTCGTCCGTTGTGGGTTGTTTGGCTAAAGCCGTGTGAATCAGAGTCAAGAGAGTTTGGCGGTGAGGTTCGTTGGTTTGGGGGTGGAGTATCCAGGTGCTGACAGGGGCAAGTTGATAGGTCAGCAGATAGCACTCCTGGGGTTTTCTGCCAGTTCCGCGCTGATTGAGCGGAATAATTTCCAAGCGGCTTGTTTGGGTCGCTTGCGGGTGGTGTAGCCCTGTTGTTGGAGGGCGGATTTTATGGCAGCAATGTCTGTGGCGACGCGATGAGCTTCCGTCGCTGGGGATTTTTTCATGGATATTTGGTTAAGATGAGACACTGAAAAGGAAAGACCAGTCAGCCACGCCGTATCTTGACGGAGCTGTTTAAGTTGTCTGGTCTTTGATGTTGTGTTGAAATTGGGAGGGCAACTAACGAGCTGTAAAGCAGCTTTGCAATTGCCTAACCTTTAGTTATGCCATCCCTAATATAAGCTGCTTATAGTTAGGATGTCAAGCAGCTTATATTAGGGGCTTATAATAAAGCTGAAATGACCGAAAAACAAGAGGTAGAGCAGGAATCCCCCCTAAAAAGCCGCAGAGATCAGTTGGGTTTGACTCAAAGGGATGTGGCTGTAGCTGTCAATGTATCTGTGCAAACTGTAAGTAACTGGGAAACGGGACGGTACAGGGAAGCCAAGCTGACCTTGCCGCAAGTAAAAGCACTTTGTCGAGTATTGCAGTGGACGATTGATGATTTGCCTGATGACTTAGCACCACCGCGATCGCAATCTGCTGATAATGTCTGAGTATATTGCTTGCCACAATATACTCTAAAGTATAATGCCTGAAAAAAATGCTCGACTCACACTAACGAAATTGCGGCAAAGAGCTGGCTTAACTCAGCAAGAACTTGCCAGTGCCATCGGAGTGACGCAAAAGACAATCTCCATTTGGGAAAAAGGTTCGGTTGAGCCTAAGCTGACGTTTGAGCAAACGAAGCTGTTAATAGAGGTGTTGAACTGCACGCTTGATGAGCTAATAGCCGCCATAAAGCACAGCACCTAGAGTCTAGAGCCTGGGAGTGATTGAAAGCTGAAACAGAACTAAATCGCGACTATCCCCGACTTCAGCGATAGCAAGTCGGGGTTGGATAGCGGATGATTTACGGGTTTCAATATCCCGTCAATCATCAAATTATTAGTTTTTATTTACTAAATTAAATGGTAATATGGGGATATGCTAACACGTCGAACCACTTTCAGGCTTTATCCAAACAAGACCCAATGTGACCAGCTCCATTGGGCGAGAACAATGCATTGTGAATTATACAATGCAGCAATTGCTAATCGTAGGACACAGTACAAACACTTTGGTTATTCTGTTGATTATCTTGAACAACAGAACTGTTTACCTGAGTTTAAAAAGGTTTGGATTGAGTATGCTGAATTAGGTTCCCATACGTTACAAGCTACATTAAAGCGGGTTGATTTTGCCTATAAGCGATTTTTCCAAGGATTAGGTAAGTATCCTAAGTTCAAAGCGAAGCGGCGATATAGCGGCTGGACGTACCCGAATAAGCAACGCTGGAAGGCTTTATCTAACGGCAAAAACGGTTACTTAGAACTGAGAGATCTCGATCTAAAGATCCAGATGCGGGGACAAGCTAGAACTTGGGGAACGCCAACGACTTGCACAATCTTTTTCAGGAATGGTAAGTGGTATGCATCAATCACCGTGCAGTGCAACCCAACTCGCCAGACGGGTACAGGTTCAATCGGGATCGACCTTGGCTGTAAAGACGCGGTGACGCTTTCAACAGGTGAAAAAATCGCTAAACCAGACTTTATAAAGGAGGGACATAAGAAGGTTAAAGCCGCCTCAAAGCGGTTAAGACGTAAGAGACCACCTAATAGGAACAAAAAAGTTAAGGGATCGAGACGATGGAAAAAGGAACGCAAGCGTATCTCTAAACTTCAGAGCAAGATAGCCCGACAACGGGAAGATTGGCTGCACAAAGTAACCAGCGATATAGTGAGCGGTAATAGTCTAATCGGTGGAGAGCAGTTAAACGTTAAGGGTATGACTCGGAAAGCAAAGAAGGGCAAGCGCAAGAAACAGAAAGCCGGGTTAAATCGGTCTATTCTTGACGTTGGGTTTGGTGTAGTCGGTGATTTATTAACCTACAAATCTGCTGAGGCAGGTGGGTTTTATGTCGAGTCACCAACTAGGACACTCAAGCCTACTCAACGATGTGCTAAATGTTGGGAATTAACGTCTAAGACTTTGGCTGATAGAGTCCACATTTGCTCTAATCCCGACTGCAAGCACGTCGAAGATAGAGATATCAATGCTGCTCAAGTTAATGAGATTTGGGCAAGGGGTTTGGAACGAACCTCTTTAGACGCAGAGCCGCCTAGCTCTACTAATTGCTCCAAGCATGAAGCAGCCATCGGCGAAGAAGCGTCAGAAACAGCGACTTCAACGAAGTAAGTCGCTGTAGTTCATTCCCATTCAACAGCTAACTCGCCATGCAAATTACCCAATGTCTCCATACAGCTATTCTCGTCTCTAACCTGGAGGACGCCGAACACTTTTATAGCAACATCTTAGGGTTATCGAAAGTCGAGCGATCGCTAAAATATCCAGGTGTATGGTATCAGATTGGCGATGTTCAACTCCACCTCATCGTTGACACCACGCTCTCAACTCACCTGCAAAACCCGGAAAAATGGGGGCGCAATCCTCACGTCGCCTTCTCGATTGCTAACTTAGATGACGCCAAAACCAAGCTATTGGAACATAACTGCCCGATCCAAATGAGTGCATCGGGTCGTGCGGCTTTGTTCACTCAAGACCCCGATGGTAACATTATTGAACTGAGTCAAGTTTAGTTTTATGTCCTTTGCCATTCGTCGTTATTCAAAACCAGGTTTCCTTAAGGATCGGTCAGGGCGGGTTTTGAACAAACGTGATCATCGATAGTGAAACGAAAATCCCTAAACCCGCCCCTACACAGTCAAAATGCAACACCAGGTTCCCTCGAAAGTCGTGAAGGGTCAACAATGCGAATCGTCGCCTACATCTATACTGATCCCCTCTTAGAATCTCCTCCAGATCCAGTTATCTGGGGGTGGGAGGTGGATCACGTCTATCAAGATTTGGGTGGGCGTCAACAGTGGCGACAACTCCTCGCTGACTGTCAAACTGAACCGACTGATTATCTGCTGATCCGCCGTTTAGAAGAACTGGGCGACTCTATTACCCAAGTGAGCGATCGCCTCACTCAAATCCAAGCCCTAGGCGTCATTGTTATGGCAACCGAACAATCCTACTGTTCCCATGACTCCAACTCCCAAACCAACTTACTCCAACTCCTCAGTGAAGTCCAGCAAGAAGCCAGTTCTCGCCGCCTGCGTCAAGGACATGCCCGTAATCGCCTCAATGCCTTACCCCCACCGGGAAAAGCCCCCTACGGCTACCGACGGGGCAAAGACCGCTATATTCTAGATCGCAGTACCGCCCCCTTAGTCAAGGATTTTTTTGACCAATTTCTGCTGTACGGTTCATTACGCGGTGCGGTGCGGTACCTGGAAAAAAAGTATAGTAAAAAAATCTCCGTGGCAACAGGTAAGCGTTGGTTAACCAGCCCCGTCTATCGGGGTGATCTCGCCTATCGCAACGGAGAAGTGATCTGTGACACCCATAGCCCAATTCTCAACCGCGAAGAAGCCGCCCAAATTGACCGTTTGCTGCGTCGCAACCGTCGCCTCCCGTCTCGAACCGCCAGTGCCCCTCGTTCGTTAGCGGGTTTAGTTGTCTGTGGTGAGTGTCAATCTCAGATGAGTGTTACCAGTGTCACTCGCCCCCGCCAAACCTGGGAATATCTTTATCTGCGTCCGGTTAACTGTCCCCAGCGCCCTAAATGCCGTGCGATTCCCTACCAACAGGTTTTAGATTTCACAATTCAAACCATTTGTCAAGAGTTGCCCCGTGCCGTAGCCGGGATAAACCTGCCCAACTTGGATGAGGTCAAGCAATCTCTCAAGAGCAAAATTGCTGAGCAAAAAGGGGTATTAGACCAGCTTAACCACTTAACCGCCACAGGTGTTCTGGATACCGAAACCGCCCAGCTTCGCGCCTATAAGCTTCGCACCGAACAGTCTCAACTCCTTTCCCAGCTTGCTTCCCTACCCCCCGTGAATTTAGGCGCGATCGCACAAACCGTATCCATTCCCCAATTCTGGTCAGATTTATCGGAATCTGAACGCCGATTTTACTTTCGAGAATTTATTCGACAAGTCCAACTCATTCGCCAGGGTAAAGAGTGGCGGCTTCAACTGATTTTTATCTTTTGACAAAAACGGTATCATACAGGAGTCCGAATAGAGTATGATATCTAGCTTGGGTGCATATCGTGACTCATGTAAGTTATCCTGATTATTCCATTCATAGGGGGTAAATGGATAATCCCATCCCAACCAGGTGCAACTGCCTCAAACCACTGATGAATTAGAACGTTAGCGAGAGGCTAAGACCTGGGAATTTTTATGGATGCTGCTGAATTGCTAAAGGGTTATGCTGCCGGAGAGCGAGATTTTGAGGGAGTTAAACTCCGGGGAGCCTATCTGACTGAAGCAATTCTCAATGGGGCGAATCTGAGGCGCAGCGACTTGAGTGGTGCTAATCTCAGTGGCGCTAGTTTAAAAGGATCGAACCTGAGCGAAGCCAATTTGAGTCAAGCCAACTTAAGCGTCGCTAATTTAAGCAAAGCTGAACTCAACGATGCCAATTTAACGGCGGCTGAGTTAGTCAGAGCCACGTTGATTGAATGTAACTTAAAACGTGCGAATTTGACAGAAGCGCATCTGCGGGAAGCTAGCTTGATGTTTGCCAATCTTGCCCAAGCCTGTCTTTATCAAGCTGATTTACACGGCGCGATGCTGCATCAGGCTATTTTACATTGGGCAAGCTTAAAGAATGCAGATTTAATTGGAGCAATCCTACAAGGGGCTGATATGAGGGGTGCTGATCTCTCTCAAGCTTGTTTGATTCGCGCTGATGTATCCAAGGCAATTTTGATGGTTGCTGATCTGCGCGGGGCAATTGTTATGGGGGCTAATTTTAAAGCCGCCATACTCACAGGCGCGGTTTTGCCAGATGGCAAGATGCATCAATAAGTAAGGTCTGCTGAATAAGTGTTGTGGTGAGGGGGAGCGGGGGAAGCGGGGGAAGCGGGGGAAGCGGGGGAAGCTGGGGGAGCTGGGGGAGCTGGGGAAGCTGGGGGAGCGGGGGAAGCGGGGGAAGCTGGGGGAGCTGGGGGAGCAAGGGTGCTTAAGTGCTAAAAACGATTTGTCCATTCTGAATCGCGACTAACTGCATTTTCAATGGTCCGGCTGTAGAGGTTTGGTCTTGGGCGATCGCTCTCACCGCCAGAGGTTGCTCAGATTCGGCTAACTGTTCTATAAAGCGAATCAGGGTAGACGGATCACCATCGGCAACTTGAATCAGACCGAGGACTCCAGCGCGACGGGCGCGAAACTGAGAGGCGGCAAGTAACTGGTCAATGCGCTGTTGCAGTGCCTTATTTGTCAAGGTTGAAGTATCGATAGAAACAGCGGCTAACACCTCCCCCGGTTCAAACACCATTTGATTGAGCGCTGCATCGGCAAAGGCTTGAATCGGTTTTTCGCCAACCACATAGTTTCCGGCGGAGAGAATTCGCACCACATAGTCTTCACCATCTTGAATTTGCTCAATTAACTGTTCGGCTTGGGCTTTTGTAATTTGAATCAGGGGTTCCTTCGGTTCCTCAGATCCGGGCAAAATAATTTCCGTGGCGGTTCGATTGGCTTCCCGCAGGAGTTGATCAACCGCCTCAGATGCGGCTGACGGTTCAACAATACGCACCACCCCAAATGCCAGCACTTGACCGCGCAAAATTGCCACATTGCCCTGACGCAGGGCTTGATAGTTCTGATAATACTGCTCCAGAATATCGACTTGCCGTTCTAAAAATGCCAGTTGTTGTTCTTGCTCTTGGAGTTGTTTGTTACGTTGGGCGATGAGGAGTTCCCGTTGGGCAAGTTCCTCTTCCAGTTGAGCTAAGCGAACTTCCCGTTGGGCGATCGCCTCTTGGAGTTCGGCTTGCAGTTCTTGAAGACGGGCTTCCCGTTGGGCGATCGCCTCCTGAAGACGGGCTTCCCGTTCAGCCATGGTTTCAATCACGTTATCTTTTTGGGCGAGTTCCTGCTCTTTTTCTCTCAGTTGCTGATTTCTCTGCTCAAGTTCCTGGTTTTTTAGCGCCAGTTGCTGGCTGGTTTCCTCCAGTTCCTGATCCCGTTGAGCCACTAACTCTTTAAGCTGGCTAATGTCTGCCCTCAGTTGATTCCGTTGCTCAATTAACTGCCCACGTTCAGCCAAGAGTGACTGAATTTCTGAACGTAGATTACTTGCCTGTTTTGAGATATCTCGCAGTTGAGCTTGAGCCTTCTGGAAATTGCTGTTCAGTTCATCCAGACGCTGTTGTACTTTGGCTTGCTCGGCTCTAGTTTTAGCCAGTTCGCCCTCTACTTGTTGTTTCTGGGCATTAACAACTTCCACATCCCGACGCGCATGTCTAAGTTGTCGCAGAATGTTATCTAATTGAAACACCCCTTCCCGCAGGGATTCACTCAGACCGAAGAGAATACCTAAGGTTGAGGCAGAAATCAAACATCCCGTCATAATCGTGACCACCGTCGCCGTTTTACGAGGACGTAAGTTAAATAAACTCAGCCGCGCCTTGCCAACTTTCGTACCAATGCGATCGCCTAAAGTTGCGAGGACTCCTCCCAACAGTAATATTGCCACGATCAGGATATAAGCGCTGGTCATCACGATGCTACGTCTGTCCAGATACAGCCTATCTTATGGCTGAGGCGGATTATATATTTTTTTTGGGTTCATGGTTCATGGTTCCGCCGAGACAATTCGTCTCTCCGGAGTCTTCCCCGGCTTCCCCGGCTTCCAGACGCGCCATGGCGCGTCTCTACAGGCTTCCCCGGCTTCCCCGCACCTCTGCACCCCTGCTCCTCTGCATTTTTGCTCAAATTGTGCATAAGCTCTCAATCTTCAGAGATAGATGCCATTGAAAGCGATATATCAAGGATATCTACCATGCAACTCAAGCACATTGGACTGACAGCCGTTTTAACCCTCTTAGCAAGTGTCTCCACCTCAACCTCTGCCCTAGCGACTCTACGGTACAGTCCAGAGGGTACACCAAATCCTTATATGCTGGAACTGGAAAATCCTCAGATTGCTCAAACTCCGTCTAGAGAGTTGGTCAACTGGCTCAATAAAGGAATGTCTTTAATCAAAGCCGGAAACTATGCTGAAGCCGTTAAAGCTTATGACCAAGCGATTGAAATCAATGGGGAAAGTGCTGATGCTTGGATGGGTCGCGGGTTTGCTCTATATGGCTTGGAGAAGTATCCAGAAGCCGTTACAGCGTTCAATCAAGCCACGGAACTCGATCCCAGTTTAGTTGGGGCTTGGGTTGGCTTAGGTATGGCTTTAGATGATACAGGCAAACCTGAAGATGCTCTCGCTGCTTATGATCAAGCTTTGAAAGTAAATCCTAACAGTGATTGGGCTTGGTTCCATCGGGGAATTACCCTGGGACGGCTGGAACGTGATCAAGAGGCATTAGAGGCTTATGATCAAGCTGTTCGCATCGATCCAGACTACGAACGGGCGTGGTTCAATCGCGGTTATATCCTGGTGGAATTAGAACGTTATCCAGAAGCAGAAACGTCATTTGCCGAAGTCGTCCGCATTAATCCAAATAGTGAGCCAGGTTGGTTCATGCGCGGTCTGGCGTTGCTGGAAATGGAGCAAAATAATACCGCTCTCAAAGCTTTTGAACGGGTGTTATTAATTAATCCAGAGAATGCTAATGCTTGGTACAACAAGGGCATTATTCTCGAAAACTTAGACGGGGATGATTGGGCAATTTTTACCGTGTTTGACCGAGTAGTACAACTGATACCTGATGATGCGGGTGGCTGGTTTAAGCGAGGGAATGCTTTATTGCGTTTAGATCGCTACGCTGACGCCTTGAATTCTTATGATCGGATGTTAGAACTTGAGCCTGATAGTGAGGTGGGCTGGTATAACCGGGGAATCGCCCTCGCCCTGCTGGAACGGTATCATGACGCGATCGCATCCTTTGATGAAGCCCTACGTATTAACCCAAACAATACAGAGGCGAAGGAACATCGGGACAAATTGCAGGAACTGGTACAGCAGCAACCCCAAGACGCGATCGGATAATCAATTGCTGAGAACAGATACAGGGGCATTTGTCATTTGTCATTTGCCCTTTGTTTTTTGTCCTTTGTCCAATAGCCTTTATATCATGCCATACTGTGTAATAAGTTTATTATACCTGTAGTTATTTTGCAAGCCTCATTAACCTTTTTCCTTTCTACCAAGTGAGTGCTTCTGGCGCTAAATCAAATAACTCTTTAAACTTTGAGATAAACTGTTGCTGACGCTGCATTTCTTTCCAAATTGTGGGATGTTGAACAGTTTCAGGATAGAGAGCCTTTGGTTTAATATGCTCCACTTCATCAGCGACAGAATCTTCACAGTAACCACAGCGACGAGCGCCACAACACATGTGGGTTAAAGTTTGACGCACTTGGCGAAAGGTAGAATTTGTTAGTTTGTTACGTCTGGCAAATGCTTTTTTTCCCTGAGCAACTCTTTCGGCATAATCTTCTAAACAGTTAATTTCGTTTTGCCATACATTTAATTGATTTTGAGCCTTTTTAGGTAAATTTTGATGTGGAAGCCGTATCATTGTTGTGACACTTCAGATTAGGGCTGATTTATTCATTCGGAGTATCTATCGCACTGTATTGGACTGACACAGCTACAATTGTGGAATAGATTTGACCATTGAATCGGGCGCAAAGCTTTGCGCCCCTACGGTTTTTGGATGTGAACATCATTCATCTAATTTAGGTATACCACGCTCATGTTATCGTAAAACATGCTCCTATAAATTATATTTTTATAGGTTTTTTCTATCCAATGAGCATCTTATTAGCATACTTTATGGGGTGAAGTTGGCATCATTGCTCGCAGTTTTTCTTGTTCATTTCGCTCATCTTCACTGAGTTGTTCACGCAGTTCTTTCCGATTCAACTCAGCCAACCGTTTTAACCGATTTTTGGATTCGTCTGATCGGGTCACATCTGCACCAAATGCTTCTGTACCATAAGCATCTAAGACATTACCATAAAGTAAGCGATCTAAATCTTTTCCCGTTACCATGACATTAAGGTTTAAATGCCGAACAGCTTATCTTTCCCACCAAAGCCAATGGTGCAAGAACTGAAATCTACAATAGCTGATGCGATCGCGCTTTTGAGCCAATCCCCCGAAACCCTCTGCGTACCTCTGCGCTTCCCTCTGCGTACCTCTGCGTTGAATTCACTCTGGGAATGAATCCAACAGCACAGATATCCCTCGCACACCCACCACCGCCACCAAACAGCCCATCACCACCAGGCTTAAAACTCGTAAACTAACCTGTAGCGATCGCAGTCGTTGTTCTAATTCGCTGTCATAGTGTTGGGCTAAGGTTTCCAGCGTCTGATCCAAGGTTCCGCTTTCTTCCCCGGTGCTAATCATTTGTAGCGCTGTTGCGGGTAATTTACCCTGGAGACTCTGACTCAATGGTTGACCCATGCGAACGCGCCGCCTAGCCCAAGAGAGTTTGCCTTTCATCACTGTATCTGGGATATGTTCTCGCAGTAAATCCAAGGCGGTGAGGATGGAAACCCCACAACTTAACGGTAATCGTAACTTAGCTAAATAAAGGAGCGATCGCGCCTGCACGATTTGCCCGAAAATAGGTAATCGTCTCACCAGTTGCAGCCACAAGGGACTAGAAAAGTGAGACACTAGGACGATCATCACCCATAATAGCAGTGCGATCGCCAACCCTCTTAACCAAAACTCTGGTTTAATAATTCCTGTTGCATTGGGGTTAAAAATAGCCGCCGTTAACACCAAAAATCCCCAAATTGTCGCTATAGCTGAACGTTTTACCGACCCATATAATCGTTCCTGTCTCGCTTGCGTTTCAGCATCTTCGGCGAGGATTTGACAGGTTTGGGGGAGAGAACCGCTATATTCAGCTAAACGAATTAAGCTAATCGTCCAACGGTTAAAATAACGGCGTTCACAGGTTAAGGCGGTGGCGAAATCTTGACCCGAACCAACAGCGAGACTCACTTTTTGTAAATAGCGTTTAACGGCTGGGTTTAAATCATTTCCCACCAGGGTTAAGCTTTGCTGTAGATTTATACCCGAATTGAGTAATTTAGCAAGCTGGGAGAAAATTTTAGCATTTTGGCGATTTGTCATTTGTCCTGATCTAGGTTTACTACCCCCTTTATAATCCAGTCCGCTTTTAGTGAGATTAGTTTAACCGGATTTGATATCAGACCCCTTCCCACACCCCTGGAGCGAACCTCTCCCTAGTGCAGCGCCCTTGGAAATACTTGAGCAGCTTCGTAGATACGATGAAGCTGGGGAAGCTGGGGGAGATAGTGCTGTTCAGTTATTTCTGCCTTCTTGGACTAGGTTTAGCGACTTTCCAGGAAAAATCGCGATCGCTAACGTTTTCAGGTAAACTCAAATGTTGCTTATTCCAGCCTTATGACCCCCAATCTACGGAGAAATAACCTTGGCTATAGAATTGCGATCCTACGTCTATATCGATAGCTTACAGCCGCAGCACGCAGCATATATGGGGACCGTGGCGCTAGGATTCTTGCCATTACCTGGGGATACGTCGCTATGGATTGAAATCTCACCCGGTATCGAAATTAACCGGATTACCGATGTGGCGCTCAAATCGACCTCTGTACGCCCAGCCGTGCAGATGGTGGAACGACTCTATGGGGTTCTGGAAGTCCATGCGAATAAACAAGGCGAAACCAGGGCGGCGGGGAAAGCGATTTTAGCCGCCCTAGGCGTCGGTGAACGAGAACGTCTTAAACCGCGAGTTGTCTCTAGCCAAATTATTCGCAATATTGACCCCCACCAAACTCAACTGATTAATCGTACCCGACGGGGACAGATGATTTTGGCAGGACAAACCCTTTATGTTTTAGAAGTTGCACCAGCCGCTTATGCTGCTTTAGCCGCTAATGAAGCCGAGAAAGCCGCCTTAATTAATATCTTGCAAATTTCCGCCGTCGGCAGTTTTGGACGCCTCTATTTGGGCGGTGAAGAACGGGATATTCTGGCAGGTTCACAAGCGGCGCTGACAGCACTGGAGAGCGTTCCTGGGCGAGAACATCCCGGCGCTGGTGGGAAGGAGTAAAGTAGGGGAGCTGGGGGAGCTGGGGGAGCAGGGGAAGCTGGGGGAGCTGGGGAAGCAGAGGGAGCAAAGGCAGAAAAAATTCAACCGGATTTCCCCCAAGAAATTTGTTTAACTCTCTTGCAGAACACTTGCCAATCGCTTTAATACCTGTAGCACATCATAAAGCTTATTCTGTCGCAATAACAACAGGGAGAAGACATCAGAAAAATCATAGATAGCTGGGTCTCGGTTCACCAGCTTAATAAACATATACAACCCTCCATCGGTGATCATCCCATAAAGCGGTTTATCACTTTGAGGAGTTGTCATCATATAAGCCAACGCTTGAGGAATTCCGGCTTCAAAGGAAATCGACTTCTTTGATTCTATTACCGCACTCCAAAACTGCCGTTGAAACACTAATGTATCAATCCGACCCCGTAGCTTTTCATCTCGTTCCTCTAGCACAACGTCTACGGAATACTCATTAGTGATTAAAAACGGTTCATCATACAACCCTGCCAACTCCAACAGGTGAGCAACAATCAGCATATTGACTGTTGCTTCCGCCAACTCCCCCTGCATTCGATGGCGCACAAAGCGGCGTTTAATCTTATCCAGAAATGCTCGTTCTGTTTCGGTTAACCCTGGTAAATTATCATGCCACTCCGGAAAAAAGAGATCACTGTCGGCTGGGTTCAGTGTAAACCGCTGCTGAAGTTGAGCCATATTAGTAATGGCTTGAGAAATAGCTAGAGATTGAGTCATATTAATTAAACTCTTTAAAATCTATTTATCTTGTAACTGTAAACCTCCCTTGATCAATAATAATCCTAAATCAGAGTTTTTTGCCCCTATTATAGTTTAGTCCGCGTAGGCGGACTTTGTTTGTGTAGCAGCGATTTCAATCGCCATAGCTGTCTAATCACCCGCGTTGTCGAACTGAAACAGTATCCGCCATCTTGCCATCCGCCCCTTTCCATTGAACAATAGGTGAGGTGAATGTTTAAAAATTTAAGAGAGAGCGGTTCCTCAGTCGAGGACATACACGAAAATAAGGTTCCGCATCAGACAGGAAATTTTCATATAGAAATCGGCAATAGATTAAGAGTGAACGGTAAAGCGGGAGACGCGAATGGCAAATTTAGAGCATCTGAAATTACTTCAACAAGGTGCAGTGGGCTGGATTAAATGGAGAAATCGGCATCACACCATAGAACCTGATTTGAGCGAGGCTAACCTAGAAGGCGCTAACCTCAGAGGCGCTAACCTGAAGCACGTTAACCTAAAAGGGGCGCAGTTAGAATCCGCTAATTTAATCACGGCAAATCTGACAAAAGCAAACCTGAGCCTTGCTTATCTGAGTCTGGCTTGTATGATTGACGCCAATCTCATCGAAGCTTCCTTAGTCAGCGCTCATCTGATGCAAGCGGAACTCAGCTATGCTGATTTAAGCCATGCTAACTTAATCGGGGCTGATCTCAGAGGCGCTAAGTTGATGAACGTTAATCTGAGTCATGCTAATTTAATTGGCACCGACTTCAGAGAGGCAAACTTAAAAGGCGCAATGCTCAATGAAGCTAATTTGAGACGCAGTAACCTCAGTGACGCCAGCCTGATTCATGCCCATCTTAACCGGGCTAACCTTACCGATGCGAATCTCCATGAAGCCGAATTGATTGGTGCTTACCTCTACCAAGCTGACTTGGAAAGAGCTAATCTGAGTCAGGCTCATTTGGGTGGTGCTTATCTGTTTGGGGCAAATCTGGGCGCTGCCGATTTAGAGGGAACAGATTTGAGATGGGCGAATATTACAGGCGCAAATCTCCAAGCCGCTAATCTCAAAGGTGCTAGATTGGAAGGCGCTCATCTGAACAAAGCTAACCTGACAGGGGCAGTTTTAGATGATTTTACCCTAGAGGGTGCTAGTCTCCAAGGGACAATTTTGCCCGATGGGACGATTCATAGATAGGGGAGATGGGGGGAGCAGAGGGAGCAGGGGGTGGGTTGAGTCACATCAGGGTGACAACAAACAATCTCTGATCGAGTGCATCCCAGACACGCTACGATAATTGACAACCGGGATAATTGGGAAGCAACTATGCCACGAACACAGCGTAACGATAACTTTGTTGACAAAACCTTCACGGTAATGGCAGATCTCATTCTTAAGGTTTTGCCCACCAACAAGAGAGCGAAAGAAGCGTTCGTCTATTACCGAGATGGTATGTCGGCTCAGGGAGATGGCGAATATGCTGAAGCTTTGGATAATTACAAGCAAGCGTTGGAGTTAGAAGAAGATTCCTATGACCGCAGCCTGATTCTGTACAATATGGGGTTGATTTACACCAGCAACGGTGAGCATGAGACAGCATTAGAGTACTATCAGAAAGCCCTCGACTCTAATCCCCGTCTCCCCCAAGCGCTGAATAATGTTGCTGTCATTTACCATTTCCAAGGTGAGAAGGAGAAGGAAGCGGGAAATGATGAAGCTGCAGAAAAGTTGTTTGATCAAGCCGCCGACTATTGGAAACGAGCTATTCGTCTGGCTCCCAATAACTACTTGGAAGCGCAAAACTGGCTGAAAACCAGTGGGCGTTCAGCTATTGATATCTATTTTTAGTGTTCGTCATTTGTCATTTGTCATTGACTAGGGAATAATCAAAAAATAACAATCAACAACCATGATTGACCTAGAACAAGTTCGCAAAGTCGCTAATCTGGCACGTTTGGAGTTGACTCCTGAAGAAGAGGAGCAATTTTTGCCGCAGCTTAATAGCATTTTGGAATACTTTCAACAGCTTAGTGAATTAGATACGGAAAATGTTCCGCCAACGACCCGAGCTATTGATGTTAGTAATGTGACTCGACCTGACCAACTTCAACGGTATCCGGCGCGGGATGCTTTATTGGCAGAATCTCCTGACCAAGATGGGGACTTTTTTAAAGTGCCGCAAATCCTCAGTACGGAAGAGTAACGCTAAATTGCTCCTTTGTCTTTGGTCATTTCAGGTTCTCTGAGAATCACCAAGGACGAAGGAGGATAAATGCCAATCTATAGTAGGGGCGGGTTTAGCCATTTAGGTAAGTTGGTTACTAATAACTTATCACCAAAACCCGCCCCTGGTTCAAAGGACAATTTGGTGTCCCCATGAATTAATAAATATTAAGTTTTTTAAAAAATATCGATAAAATGATGAAATAGAGAATTGAAAAACCAAAATTTGGGATAATTAACTAACAAATAGATTGGAATAGAAAGAAAATATGGCAACTGGAATGCTGGTGAATGGACAATGGACGAAGGAACCTTACCAGCAAGACCCTGAGGGGCGATTTAAACGAAATCCGACTAAGTTCCGTAACTGGGTGAGTGCGGATGGTTCTACGGGGTTTAAAGCTGAGTCTGGACGCTACCATCTCTATGTCTCTCTGGCTTGTCCTTGGGCGCACCGCACGCTGATTATGCGGAAATTGAAGGGGTTGGAGGAGGCGATTAGCCTGTCCATTGTTGACCCGTTTATGGATGAAGATGGATGGGAATTTTCTGAGGCTCCCGGTTGTATCCCGGATATGGTTCATGGCGCTCGTTATCTGCGAGAGGTTTATCTAAAAGCAGACCAAAACTGTACCGGACGAGTGACAGTCCCTGTGCTTTGGGATAAAGAAAAGAATACGATCGCGAATAATGAATCCCGTGAAATTATCCGCATGTTCGATACGGAGTTTGAGGCGATCGCGAAATCTCAAGTTAGCTTCTATCCCGATCATCTGCAAGAGGAAATCGATCGCGCGATTGACAGAATTTACCAACCAATCAACAATGGTGTCTACCGCGCTGGGTTCGCTACGACTCAGACGGCTTATGACGAGGCGGTAACCGAACTTTTTGAAGCACTAGACTATTGGGAAGGGGTGCTATCCCAGCAAGCTTATCTGTGTGGCGATCGCATCACAGAAGCGGATTGGTGTATGTTTACTACCCTGTTTCGCTTTGACCCCGTTTACTACGTGCATTTTAAGTGCAACTTACGTAGAATTAGTGATTATCCCTATCTAGGAAATTATCTCAAAGATCTCTATCAGCAACCGGGCGTTAGCGATACCTGCAACCTTGACCAGATCAAGCAACATTATTACAAGAGTCATCCCCACATTAATCCCACTCGCATTGTACCCAAAGGTCCTGTGATTGATTGGGTCGCTGGGTAAGTGTTGAGTGTGTAGGGGCGGGTTTAGGGATTTTCTGCTCGCTGTTGATGATCACGTTTGTACAAAACCCGTCCTGACCAAGTTTTGAACGAACTCCCCCAGCTCCCCAAATTCCTACCAATAGAGTAAAGTCTATTCAGGAGCAACCATAATTTAGTATTATTGTCAATATTATTTAGATAAGGATCTTGAGATCGGTAGAGTCTAATTTGAGCCATCGGTAAGGTAGCATCTGAGATAGTCCATAGAGATTGATCACAGCTCCTGAACCCTAATCACCACCCGACTAGCAAGAGAAGGCAAGCTGCCAAGGCGTTTACACCAGGTTGCACTATGATTTCAAATTTATCTGAACAGTCCCATTATCCAGAAAGTGCGAGTAGCGGATTACAAATTGCCAGAGGATTAAAAGCTAAATCACAAAACTATAAACGATTGCTGGTTGAGGTGCTGAAATGGACAGGAGGACAACCATTCCTCACCCAGCAGCTTTGTCGCTTAATCGCCCAAGCGCCGGATGCGCCGTCGAAAGGAACGGAAGCGGAATGGGTGGAAAACTTAGTGCGATCGCACTGGATTGAGAATTGGGAAGAACAACCGGAACTGATGCATTTGCAGACGATCCGCGATCGCTTACTCAGACGCAAACACCGCAGTCTGAAGCTGTTGCAGGTGTATCAGCGAATTCTCCAACAGGGAGAAGCGATCGCCAATGACAGTTCCGAACAGAAGGAACTGCGGATGATGGGGTTAATCCTCAAGCATCAAGGAAAAGTTAGGATTCACAATCGCATCTATGAATCGGTATTTAACCAAGAATGGGTCAATAAGGCTTTAAAAACCATCCAAGCTGATTTAGAACCAGGCGACTCGGAATTTCTCAAAGCCTTAGCCGAATTAGAACGCAAACTCCTGGTTTCCCAGGTGGAAATCTTATCCAAAGCCGATACAGAATCCGAGGATGAAGGTTCGGCGCAAGCCCTTTATGAGGTGCTGCGCGATGTTACCTCGAAAGTCGGCGAATTACTGGGTGCGGATCGCGCCACCATTTTCTTACTCAATGACGAGAAGACAGAACTCTGGTCATTAGTGGCGGAGAATGAAGAAGGTGAATTTCTGGATATTCAGGTGCGAGTCGGGGAAGGGATAGCGGGTCATGTGGCTCAGGATAAAAAAGTTATCCATATTCCCGACAACGTTTATGAAGATCCCCGCGCCGCGCTGGTTAAGGAATTTGACAAAAAATATAATTACCGCACCGAGAATATCTTGGCATTTCCGATCTTAAGTGAAAGCCAAGAAGTGATTGCGGTCATTCAGTTACTGAATAAGTTACCGGGCGATGAGCAATCCGACAAACGACCCAAAGGATTCACCACCCTAGACTTAGAACGGTTGGCAAAATGCGTGGTTCCGGTGCGGCGGATTTTGGAAAGTTGCCAATCCTGTTACAAGGTAATGAAGAAGCTGCGGGCGACAGCCGCCTTAGCCGAAGCCACGCGATCGCTCGATCAGATTAACTTAGATACTAAGGCGATTTTGCAACGGGTAATGAATACCGCCAAGAAGCTGCTGAACGCCGATCGCAGTACCTTATGGTTAGTGGATCGCGATCGCGGCGACTTGTGGACGGAACTTCCAGGGAAAGGAGAGGTTCGCTGTGATGTTGGGGTTGGCTTTGTGGGTCAAGTGGCGCAAACCCGCCAACCGATGATTATCCCCTTCGATCTCTACGATCATCCCAGTGCAGAAAATGCCAAGAAAACCGATGAACAAACCCGCTACCGCACCTGTAGCCTCCTCTGTATGCCCGTTGTCAGTCCAGATGGGGAATTATTAGGCGTAACCCAATTAATCAACAAGCGCAAACCTGGGGATCATCCAGAGTATAACCGAGACGAGTGGCCCCACGTTCCCAGCTACTTTAAAGCGAGTTTTGATAAAAATGACCGCCAGTCTATGCAAGTCTTTAACGAACGAGTGGGTGTAATCCTGCAATTCGTCAAGACTCATGAGACCCTAAAACAGCTTGCTCAAATTGAGCCAAAAGAATCTGTTTATAATACCCTAGCAATTCTCAGTAATTCCGTTGCCGATCAGAGTGATGAAGCGCTCTACAATGCCCTGTATTATACGTTGAGCTTTGTCACCAACTCGATTAACAAACTCTTGGGCGCGGAACAGACCACAATTTTTCTCCTGGATGCCGAACAAAGCATCTTTTGGTCATTAGTCTGGAATCCCAGAACCCTAAATGCTCAAGAGATTCGGGTATCTGCCACTCTAGGAATCGCCAGTAAAATGGTTGAATCGCGTTCAGTCAAAGCCAGCAAAAACCCCAGTAAACTGAATGATCTGTTAGTCCATATGGGTTTAGAACCCGACGCGATCAACACTGTGGAAAACATGTTGTTATTCCCAGTGGTGGACTCCAAAGGGAAAGTGATTGCGATTATTCGGTCATTTAACAAATTCCTCTTTACCTATGAATCGGGGGGAACGTTATCCGAAACCATCGAAATCAATGGCTTTACCCAAGCCGATGCCCAGAAATTGCATGAACGTATGGCATCCACATTGCCCATTCTGCAAGGCTTCCAAGCGTTTCACCGGGAAATCCGCAATCTTCAGGAACAACGCAAGGCGATCGATCCCCTCTATCAAGCGATTAGTTTAGTCAGTAGCAGTAGTGGTGGAAATGCTGAAGAAGTCATCCAAACGGTGATGCAAGCCGCCAAACAACTCACCCATGCGGATCGCACCACCCTTTGGTTAATTGATTACTCAACTCAGGAATTATGGACAAAAATTCCCCAAGCCGATGGTTCTTTAATGGAAACACGAGTACCTTTAGGAGAGGGATTTGCTGGAAAAGTTGCCCAAACGGGTCAACCCTTAAACATTCCCTTTGACCTCTACGAACATCCCGATTCTGATATTGCTCGCCGAACAGACGCCAAAACTCATTATCGGACCTGTAGTCTGTTATGTATGCCGGTTTTAAGTTGTGATGGTGAATTACTCGCTGTTACCCAACTCGTGAATAAACGTCACACTGATGATACGACGGAATATGATCCATCCCAGTGGCCCCAAGTTCCTGAGTATTTTAAAGCCAGTTTTGATGAAAATGATCAACGGGACATGGAAATTTTTAACAATCAAGTGGGTGTTGTACTTCCCGGTATCATGCGTTAAGTTAAGTCAGTTTAAAAAGAGATACCATGGCATCTCTTTTTTGACCCTTCATCACCTTCGGGGAACCTGATTTGTAGGGGCGGGTTTAGGGATTTTCTGGTCACTATTGATGGTAATGTTAGTGCAGAACCCGCCCTGACCGATCCTTGGCTTCGCTCAAGGATATAATTTTGAGGAACCCATGAACAATTTTTAACTGCTAAATACCTGAGCCAAATCTTCATTGGACGTTCCCAAGATGCGTGCTAGTCGATTCAGTTCGCTATCACTGAATCCATCCCGTACTTCAATTAACTCTTCCACGGATTTTCCCAAGATTCGGGATAATGACTTAAGCTGGCTATCCGGAATATCTTTACCTTGGAAAATATCTTTAAGTTGTTGCGGTGCTAATTTGTAAGAGGCACAAAACCGAACAAATTCTCGATTACTGATATCGAGAGCTTGCTGCCGTTCTCTGAGTAAGAACGCGATCGCACGAGTTCCATGTTCCGGACGTTTGGCTTTGTCCAGATAGTCTTGGATACGCCTGTCCAAATGATTCATGCTAATCCCAGCTTGTTTAAGCAAGTCGATACAGGCTAGTTTTAAGGCTTTATTTAACATTTCATTTTCTTCGTGGAGTCGTTCGTACTCATTAAAGATTTCCACCATCTTCGCCGCAAATTCTGGCGTACAAAACCCAACTTCCATATCCTCGCAGGAAATGGCAATATAGGAGCGGTAGTGATTCAGTTGTAAACGCAATGTCTGGTTATTTGGGCGCATAAGTCCAACGTTTTTAGTAAAAAAACTATTCTAGGGGAGTTATTTGACCAATTGTGCCAAAGTATAGTTCATAAGGATAGTGGCGTAGAATGCAAGAGTTTATAATATAGCGCCTCCGCCAAAAAATTGGTGATCTTGCTCTCCCACCTGACTGATGAATGTTGGAGAATTAGACTAATCCCAGCCAAGCTTATTCCGAGACTGTCTTCAGCTTACCTGCTAATACACCCTATTTATCCAGCACAAGACCATCGGATAGTCAGTTCCATGAACATTGTAAAGGAACGAGGCAAGGGAATTCTGACGCTCTATACTTGCTTACAATAAAGCCCCATCCTAGCCGATAGCTAGAATGGGGTGGGGATTGTGGCTTATGTTCAAAACTGGAGTTTTGGCTTTCTAAGCAAAGAGCAAACTGTCACTGTTCAGACTTGGACCAAAAGGCGACGTGTCTTGCAGAATCGCAATCAGGTCGTCTCCAAAAAATATGCCTGTTCCTTCCGGGAGTCCATCAGGGGATGCACCGAAACTAAATGTAGGAGGAGTCGCCTCAACCCCACTAAGTTCGATAGTGTAGTCCCCACTTGAGAAGCCTCCCCCAGGGAAGCTAGGTGGTGATCCCACTGGGTCATTATTGAAGCTGGAAATTGCCAGAAAATAGGTTCCGGGTGCTAAAGGATCAAAAGATGAATCGGAAATGGTCGATTGCAGCGTACCACTGGAGTCGTCGTTTTGACGAACCAACAAGCCACTATCGTCAAACAGGAACAACTGCGTGTCGAACGTCGCACCACCCACGGTTGTGGCAGAAAATGTTCCACCGCCATCTAAACTGATTTGGAACAAGTCAACGTCGTTATTGTTAGCAACGGTTCCGGTAATCGAGTCTAAGGTTCCCGAACCACCCGGAATGACTTGGGCATCAAAAAGAGTCTGTCCGGCATCACCCTCTTCACTGACACTAACAGAGCCAGTGGGATTTTCAGCGAATTGTATGATATCTTCGCCAAAAATGAAGTCTGTAATCAGGGCATAGTCATTATTCCCTTCACCCACATAGAATACCTGATCGTCTTGTCCGAGGACAAAGGTATCAACTCCTTCACCGCCACTGAGGGTATCAATCTCACCTTGACCAAATCCAAAGGTTGGCACAAAGGGGTCAACGCCAATGAGTGTATCATTCCCCGCGTCACCAGAAAGGGAATCATTGCCGACACCGGCTACGAGGAAGTCGTCATCGTCTCCACCAACGAGACTATCATTACCAAGGCTACCAAAGAGTATATCTGCACCAGCTCCCCCATCGAGCAGGTCATCCCCAGCTTCGCCGTCGGCTAAGTCGTTACCATCCTCGCCAAAAACTTGGTCATTACCAGCACCGAGAAAGAAGCGATCATTACCCAGTCCACCAAAGGCTTGATCGTTTCCGTCTCCACCATTAATAATGTCATCCCCAGCGTTACCGTTGAGCAAGTCATCTCCCGCATCACCAAACATGCGGTCATTCCCATTACCACCATTGAGGATATCAGCCTCGTCGCCGCCACTGAGGAAGTCATCCCCATCGTCACCCTCAAGAATATCATTGCCAGCGCCACCGTTTAGGTTATCGTTGCCATTCCCTCCATTAAGGATGTCATTTCCATCTTCACCGTGGAGAACATCATCACCATTACCTCCGTCAAGACCATCATTGCCAGCTCCCCCAAATAGGACATCAAAGCCTTCGCCACCAAAAATAATGTCATTCCCGATGACACCAAAGACTTGAGAGTCCCCAAAGATTAGGTCGTTACCATCCTCGCCGAAAAGGAGGTCATCACCGCCACCACCAATAATAATGTCAACTCCTGCGCCCCCAAAAACAACGTCATTACCGTCGAGACTGAATATGCCGTCATCACCGTCGAATCCAAAGATGCGATCGCTCTGATTGGTTCCCACTGTGATATCGTTCCCTGGCGTACCAATAATTGCGCCAAGATTAAGCGTTGAGGTTGTGGCTAATGAAGCCATTTCAGCTTCCACATTCGGTAGTAATTGTACCGGCGGAACTAGGTTGTTTTTTAAGTCAAATTGAACTAGATTGATGATAAACTCTGAAATTTTAGAGTATGAAACATTTGAAGAGTAAGCACCCATCTTTTTCCTATCCTTTAAAAAGGTATTGGAATGAATTGTAAACATGAAATACTAAATTGCTGGTTAAGGTCAGGTTAAATAGAAAAAAACTTTCATTTATCGCTGGTTTAGCGATATTTATTGATGTTTTATTCATCCGGGAGAATGATGCATTTTGCGGAAAGATATGCTAATAAAGATCGGGAGACAGACCGACAAGGGGGACAAGTGAAGATAACAGAGGATTTTCCCTCTTCCCCAATCACGTCGGAGAGTCTGGATTGCAGAGGCGTTGTAATGTGGTGGTAAAGTCAGGGTAAGAAATGGTGGCGGCTTCAGCGCCGTGGATGGTGGTGATTCCTTGGGCGTTGAGGGCGGCGATCGCCAGACTCATGGTAATCCGGTGATCGGTATGACTGTCAACCTCTGTACCTGTTAGCGGCGTGTTTCCGGTGATTTCTAATCCATCGGGGAGTTCTGTAATTGTTGCACCCATCCGGTTTAACTGAGACGCCATAACCGCGAGGCGATCGCTTTCTTTGACCCGAAGTTCTGCGGCGTCGCGAATTACTGTGGTTCCTTGGGCGAAAATCGCCGCAACTGCCAAAATGGGAATCTCATCAATCATACGGGGAATTAACGCCCCAGAAATCTCACAAGCCTTAAGGCGACTATAGCGAACACGGATATCAGCCACGGGTTCTCCCGCTACTATCCGTTGATTCTCCAACTGAATATCCGCATTCATCATCGCCAGGGCGTCTAAAATACCCGTGCGGGTGGGATTAACCCCGATATTTTCAATTAATAAGTCAGAATCCGGGACAATCGCCCCAGCCACTAACCAAAAGGCGGCGGAACTAATATCACCGGGAACAATCACCGTTTGTCCCTGGAGTTGCGCTGGACCCGTGACTGTAGCACTGTGGGTGTCTGGGTCAACGGTGATTTTAGCCCCAAATGCTTTAAGCATTCGTTCACTATGGTCACGAGACAACGCAGGTTCTGTTACGGTTGTTTCCCCTTGTGCCATTAACCCCGCTAACAGGATACAGGATTTAACTTGGGCAGAAGCGATCGGGGAATGGTAATGAATTGGCTTAAGCTGTTGTCCCTGAATCGCCAGAGGCGCTAATGAACCATTCCCCCGCCCCCAGATTTGCGCCCCCATTTGTTGCAGAGGATGAACCACACGAGACATGGGGCGCGATCGCAAGGAATTATCCCCGGTTACCGTAAAAAAGCGTCCAGGCTGGGAAGCTAAAAGTCCCAGCATCAGCCGCAGAGTCGTCCCAGAGTTGCCTGCATTTAAGATATCCAGAGGTTCTTGTAATTCTCCCACACCCACGCCCTTAACGATAACCTCGTCGGCGTTCAGTTCCGAGATAGTTGCGCCCATCCCTTGGAAACAACGGGCGGTACTGCGGGGATCATCCCCCAATAGGAGTCCCTGGATGCGGGTTTCCCCTTGCGCGATCGCCCCCAACATTAAAGCACGGTGGGAGATAGATTTATCACCGGGAACCTGGATATTCCCTTTCAGGAACAATCCCGATGGTGGGCGGGTGATAATTAAATCGAGTTGAGTTTCGATTTGCTTCAGGGTGACAACCGTAACGGGCATAGGTATGGAGGGGTTTAACAGGGGCGACATAAAATTGTATCAAAGAATTGTATTAGGGAAGTGTAGAGACGTGCCATGGCACGTCTGGGATCAGGGGAAGATGAATGATCCATGATTATGTAGGGGCGGGTTTCACAACTATCGTTTTTTTTTCGTCCTAATGTCACTAAACCCGCCCCGCCCAAATGATGAATAAGCTGTTCCCTGTTCCCTGTTCCCTGTTCCATAACAAATGACAAATGACAAATGACAAATGACGAATAATGACTAACTCAAAATTTTGGAAACCCGTTTATCAACTGTTTAAACCCGAAGAACCGCTAGAAAAGCCTGAAGATATTCGGGATTTTTATGTTTCGCGATCGGATAGTCCCGTTGAAGATTTAGTCAACGCCTTAGAAATGGAAGATGACCCCGCCCAATTTTTACTATCGGGTCACACAGGTAGCGGGAAAACCACAGAATTACACCGCGTTGAACAGTGTTTAGCTAATAACTATACCGTCATCTGGATTGACACCGCCACCGCCCTTGACCGTTATAATATCGGTTATGCCGAAGTCGTCGTCTTAATTGGTCAGGAAATTTGTCGTCAAGCGATTAAACCGGGGTGGTGGTCACGCAAAGATGACCGTTTACTCAAGGATTTAGAAAACAGTCTCAAAACTGTTATTTATCAGGATAAAACTAATGCTGTTGAAGGACTCGCCTTGCCCGATCTGCTGACTAAAATGGGCATGACCCTAAAACTAGGGCTAACGCGAGAAATGACAAGAAGCCTGAATATTCGTCCACTGTTAAGTGAAATTATCGCTAAAGTGAATGCAATTATTCAAGCAGCGGAAAAAGATAGAAAGCAAAAACTATTAGTGATTGTCGATGGATTGGATCGTCATGATCAGATGACCGCCTTAGAAATGTTTGCCAGTCCCCTGCTGACAGAACTCAATTGTCATATTATTTACACCATTCCCATTTCCCTGCGGTATTCTCCCAGTTTTCGCCAACCAATGCAGCGATTTCAAGACTGTTTAGACTTGGCAAATATTCCCGTATTTGAATGTGACGCCAATTTATGTCCCACAACCCAGCCGGATCAGGTAGGGCGACAGATATTGAAACAAGTGATTGAAAAGCGATTAGCGCGATTAACCCATTATAATACCCAGGACTTATTTACTCCAGAAGCATTAGAACTACTGTGTGAAAAAAGTGGGGGAGTCATGCGAGATTTAATTCGTTTAGGGCGGACAGCCTGTCAAGTGGCGGTGAAAAAGAAAGCCACCTCTGTGGATCAAGCTATTGCGGAACAAGCGGTGAAAGAAGAACGACAAGCCTATACGATTAGTGATTACCAGTTTCCAGAATTAGCCGCAATTCACCGAACTGGACGATTAACCACAAAAACCCATACCTTGCCAAATAAAGGAGAATTTGTGATTAGCGATGAACTCCTACAAAATAAATTTGTTTTAGGCTATTACGATGAAAATCAGAATCCTTGGTTTGATGTCAATCCGATATTGATTGAAGACTTACAGCGATGGCAAGCAACTCAAGGGTGATTTGTCATTTGTCATTCGTCATTTGTCATTTGTCATTCGTCATTCGTCATTCGTCATTCGTCATTTGTCATTCGTAGGGTGGGTTAGGCGGTGTTAAATTTAGGAGATAACCATTCAATTCAATATCCGCAGTAACCCACCAACATCCTGAAATGTCATCATATAAAATCTCGGATGACCACATTTTTAATCCAACTGCAAACCCCTTACGTAGGGGCGCACCGACGTGCGCCCTATCACTAATGTACGCTACCCGTTTGTATCATCAGCCGATATTTTGTGGGGTTTTCTTCGTCAACCTAACCTACAATTAAATACATTTCCACCCTCATCCCCTAACCCCTTCTCCCATCAAGGGAGAAGGGGAACTATAACTTGGCGTAACCGGGTATCAAATTCCTCTCAATTCTTGTGCTTCCCTCGGCGTTAAAAAAACATCAAACCCCAATACCTCACCCAAACCAATCATCTCAAATCAAAATAAGTGCCACGCCGCCATCGTGGGTTAGGCGGTATTTAATTGAGGAGATAACCATTTAATTAGATATCCGCCGTAACCCACCAACAGCTTGAAATGTTATGAACCTGTTCGTAGTCAGCACTTTAGTGCTGAGAAATCAAGCATTTTAAGGCACTAAAGTGCCTACTACTAACAAAATCATCTACAATCAGACTAAGCATCAGGACGGATTGACCATGGCAATCGACATCAACAATCTAAATCAACCTGACCAGGAAACCTTAGACGATTTAGTTACCACCCTAGAATTATCCGACGGGACAACCATTGTTTTTGCCATCACCCCCGAAAGCGCCCCCAATCATCCCGTCGTCGAACAATTAAAATCTGTCCTCAACCCCGATGAATTTCAGGTTGAGAACTTCTTTTATAGTCAAGAGTCGCTGATTGCGTTTCTCTATGCTTTAGACAAGAGAATCCCCCTTAACCCAGAGGCTAAAGACGAATCAGCTAAACGCCCAGTTATCATGGCGTTTGGGATTGAACAGTTACCTCGCCCCCGGATACTGAAGGAACTGAAACGGTTGAATTTGGGGCGAGAGGCGCTATTTTCACGGGAGATTGTGCTGATATTTTGGCTGAATAAGCGGGATTTTATCGATACGTTTCGCGGTTATGCGCCGGATTTTTGGGATTGGCGGGAAAAGGTGGTGAAGTTTACCACTCGTCCGCCATTGAATCCCCTACTTTATCCCTATTTGGAGAGTTTAATCGCCGAGAATTCTTATCTGAAAATGAGTGGCGTGATGCAAGTACAGCGCCAGGTTGATATTTTTTTAGACCAAGTTTATGTGTCCCTAAAGGCGGAACGTCAGCAGCAGGTGACGGAGTTTACAGGGAGGAGTAAGTTAAGCTTTGAAACCCAGAGGTACGCTGAGGTTGGCGCAGAGAGTCGCAGAGGGATAGAGTTTGCGTCGTCGGAAATGACGACGAAGACGGTGACGCATAAAGTGGATTTGGCGGAGGCGGTGGGGAGGTGTCAATATAGTGTGATTTTAGGTGATCCGGGGGCGGGGAAAACCACACTTTTGCGATATCTGGCGCTGCATTTTGCTATGGCGCAACGGGATGGGAAGGTAGAGGTTTTGGTGGAAAATGTAGAGACGCGCCATGGCGCGTCTCAGGGTACGTCTGGGAATGCAGGAAATAAGGAGGAATTTTCCCAATCTTTAGTCACTACTCCTGAATCATTGGGGAATACTCGTTTCCCGGTATTTTTACGAGTTGCGGATTATGCGGAACGGTTGGTGAAACAGCCAAATTTGAGTTTGTTGGCGTTTTTGGAAGAGTTTTATCAGCAGTGGGAAGCGGATGTTGGCAATTTGGGAGATGAGGGGGAAAATGTCCAAAGGGCGAATATTACTTCCGATGATTCTCCTTGTCTCTCCGATGAGATCCCCCCTCCGCCCCCCTTCAAAAGGGGGGAACTTCAAGAGGTTGGACAAGTTCAACCTGATGGGAATGAAATCCCCCCTCCGCCCCCCTTCAAAAGGGGGGAACTTCAAGAGGCTGGACAAGTTCAATCTGATGGAAATGAGATCCCCCCTCCGCCACCCTTCAAAAGGGGGGAACTTCAAGAGGTTGGACAAGTTCAATCTGATGGAAATGAGATCCCCCCTGCGCCACCCTTCAAACGAGCAGAACGCCAAGAAGCTGAACAAGAAAGAGAAAATCTTACTCCCCCCTTCCCTTGCAGGGAAGGGGGGCTGGGGGGGTTAGGTCAACCCTATTCCCACAATACGAATATCACCCAATTGCTGTGTGAAAAAATGCGTCAGGGTGAATGTTTGGTGCTGCTGGATGGTTTGGATGAAGTGTTTAATCAGACTAGCCGTCAGCAGATTGTTAAACAAATTGAGGCGTTTGTTACCGATTATCCCGATAACAAGTATGTGATTACCAGCCGGATTGCTGGCTATCGGGATGTGAAATTAGGCAGTCGCTTTACCCAGTTTACCATTACTCAGATGGAATTTGAGCAGGTGGAGCGATTCCTGCATTGTTGGTGTTTGGCGATTGAAAAAGCACAGAAACCAGAGGAAACGGAGGAGGTTTGGCGACGAGACGCACAGAAAGAAGCCGAGGAACTGTTAGAGGCAATTCACGGGAATGAAGGAGTCAAACGCCTCACCGGAAATCCCCTATTATTAACGATTTTGGCATTAATTCATCGCAATGGGTCGCGCCTCCCCAATCGACGGGTGGAACTGTATGCGTTGGCGGTGAAAACGTTGATTGAAGATTGGCAATTGAGTAAGAATTTACCCGATGCGCCGCAGGTGATGTTGCGGGAAAGTGAGGTGATTGAACTTTTAGCACCCCTGGCGTATTGGATGCATGAGGAGAAACCATCGGGGTTAATTACCCAAGCGGAAGCGGAAGCGCAGTTAGGAGAGAAATTGGCAGAATTAAATGATGAAGATGCGGAAGCCGATAGTGTGAAAAAAGCCGTACAGAAATTTTTGCGGCGGGTACGGGAAACGACGGGATTATTTGTCGAACGTGCGCCCAATGTTTATGGGTTTATGCATTTAACCTTTGAGGAGTATTTTGCGGCGCGGTATATTGCCGATAATGAGGTGATTGAGATTCTAGAGATTATCCAGAAGCACCAGGATGATCCGCGTTGGCAAGAACCAATTTTATTAGCGTTGGGATATTTAGGAATTCATAGTCCTAAGCGGGTGAATCGGTTAGTGGAACGGTTGTTTAAGGGGTTGGAGGACTATCAACCTGTTCTGGGAGAGGGAGAAATTCAGGTTAAAAATAGTTCATCGAGTGAGACGATTTTACAGTGGTCAGTTTTGGCGGAAGAAGGGACGATTTCCTGGCGTGAATCTGACTCTATATTGAAAGAATTGCTATTTGCGGGTCAGGTTGTGGCGGAAGTGGAGGTGAATAGCCGGATTCGGTCAAAGGTGATTGAGAAGTTAGGTGTGACTTATTTGGGATTGGATGAAGAGTTTGAGAATGAAACGATTAAACAGGTGCTGAGATTACTGCGACAAATTGAACGATTTAATCAGAAAGGGGAAGTAATCCGTTATTTGCGTCAAGGGGTTGAGGAGGCGCAAGAAATAGCCGAACGACGAGTAAAAGCACAGTCAACTATTTTATATGTGGCTTGTGGTGAGTCGGGGGCGGGATTGGTGGATTGTGTGACGGAGATTGTTAATCAGATTACTAATCGGGCGGTTGAAACCGCAGCTACACAAACAAAACCTGCCTACGCAGGTTTTCAAATCGTTGATTCTCCCCAAGTTCGCGCAGGCGGACTTGGTTTTTATAGCCACGAATTCCATTCGCCAGGGTGTGTTCCTCTATTTTGTTTAATTAAGGATTTAGTGGAGGAATTAGGGGAAGAAATGACTCCAGCGTTGGAGGTAACGCGACAAAATCAGAGTGGCGTGTCAAGGGGATTAACCTTTATCACGGCGATGTCTTACCTGCGAAGTAATCAGTATGAGAAAGCCATTCCTCTTTTAGAAGAGATAACGGAGCAAAATAACAGTGGGATTCAGGCTTATATTGATTGGTCACTGGCTGCGGCTTATCAGGGAGTGAAAAAGTTTGACCAAGCGATTGATGCTTATCAAGCCTGTTTTGAAAAGCTAGAGGCATATATTGAGCCAACGGCTTTGATGATTTTATGGAGAAATCGGGGAGTGTGTCACCGATTACATGAGAAATATGAACAGGCGCTTGATTGCTTTGAGCGAATGTTGAAGATAGCGAGAGAGGTTGGTAAACCTAAAGATGAATCACTTGCTCTTTATCACATAGGAAGAACCTATCAAGATTGGCAAAAATTTGAACAAGCAATAGATTATCACCAACAAAGCCTTGAACTCTATGAACAATTAGACAAACAGCAGGATGTGGCTAATCAGTGGTACAACCTAGCTGTTTGCTATCGAGACTGGGGACAGTATGAAAAAGCGATAGAGTGTGAACAAAAGGATTTAGCGATTTGCCAGCAGCTAGATGACCAACCCGGAATCGCTTTAGCCTACTATCAATTGGGTAGAATCTATCAGGAATGGGGCAAATATGAGGACGCGATCGCACATTTCCAACAAAGCCTCGAACTCTATGAGCAATTAGACAAACAGCAGGATGTCGCTAATCAGTGGTACTGGCTAGCAGATTGCTATCGAGACTGGGGACAGTATGAAAAAGCGATAGAGTGTCAACAAAAGTGTTTAGCCATTCGCCAGCAGCTAGATGACCAACCCAGAATCGCTTTAGCCTACTTTATGCTAGGTAGAATCTATAAGGATTGGGGGAAATATTCTGAGGCGATCGCACATTACCAACAAAGCCGTGAACTCTATGAGCAATTATACAAACATAAGGATGTGGCTAATCAGTGGTACAGGCTAGCAGATTGCTATCGCAACTGGGGAAAATATGAAAAAGCGATAGAGTGTGAACAAAAGGATTTAGCCATTCGCCAGCAGCTAGATGACCAACCCAGAATCGCTTTAGCCTACTATCAATTGGGTAGAATCTATCAGGATTGGGGGAAATATGAGGATGCGATCGCACATCACCAACAAAGCCTTGAACTCTATGAGCAATTAGACAAACAGAAGGATGTGGCTGATTCGTGGTACTGGCTAGCTGCTTGCTATCGAGACTGGGGACAGTATGAAAAAGCCATAGAGTGTGAACAAAAGGATTTAGCCATTCGCCAGCAGCTAAATGACCAACCCAGAATCGCAAGTGCCTACTATCAGTTCGGTAGAATCTATCAGGATTGGGGGAAATATGAGGATGCGATCGCACATTACCAACAAAGCCTTGAACTCTACGAGCAATTAGACAAACGAAAGGATGTGGCTGATTCGTGGTACTGGCTAGCTGCTTGCTATCGAGACTGGGGACAGTATGAAAAAGCCATAGAGTGTGAACAAAAGGATTTAGCCATTCGCCAGCAGCTAGATGACCAACCCAGAATCGCAAGTGCCTACTATCAGTTCGGTAGAATCTATCAGGATTGGGGGAAATATGAGGATGCGATCGCACATCACCAACAAAGCCTTGAACTCTATGAGCAATTAGACAAACAGAAGGATGTGGCTGATTCGTGGTACTGGCTAGCTGCTTGCTATCGAGACTGGGGACAATATGAAAAAGCCATAGAGTGTGAACAAACGGATTTAGCCATTCGCCAGCAGTTAGATGACCAACCCAATATCGCTGATGCCTACTATCAGTTAGGTAGAATCTATCAGGATTGGGGCAAATATGAAGATGCGATCGCACATCACAACCAAAGCCTTGAACTCTGTGAGCAATTAGACAAACAGCAGGATGTTGCTTCTCTGTGGTACAACCTAGCAGATTGCTATCGAAACTGGGGACAGTATGAAAAAGCGATAGAGTGTAAACAAAAGGATTTAGCGATTTGCCAGCAGCTAGATGACCAATCCAATATCGCTGATGCCTATTTTCAGTTCGGTAGAATCTATCAAGATTGGGGCAAATATTTTGAGGCGATCGCACATTACCAACAAAGCCTTGAACTCTATGAGCAATTAGACAAACAGAAGGATGTCGCTAATCAGTGGTACAACCTAGCTGATTGCTATCGAAACTGGGGACAATATGAGAAAGCCATAGAATGTATACAAAAGTGTTTAGCAATTCTCCAGCAGATCGAGGATCAACTCCATATCGCTTCAGCCTACTATCAGTTGGGTAGAATCTATCAGGATTGGGGCAAATATGAGGAGGCGATTACCCATCACCAACAAAGCCGTGATTTATACCAGCAAATCAGTCACAATAAACGCATAGCTATAAGTTACAGATACATTAGCAAAACCCAACGCCTCCTCGCCCAAACTACCTCCGACACCACCGCCGCCCTCACCCTCCTCAGCCAAGCCGAAGAAAACATACGCCAAAGCATACAAATTAATACAAAAAACGACTACAAAAAGAACCAGGGGTATGATTGCATCGCCCTCGCCCTCATCTACGCTGAACGCTTCCACCAACTTCCGGCGGATGATTTTAACTTATTGGAACAAATCAACCAATTTCAAACAAACTACACCCTCGGCTTAACCCACCTCCGCCAACTCGGACAAACCGTTGATAGTGCTGAAGAAACCCTGGATATCGCCCGCGCTTACTTACGAATTGACCCGATAAAATGGACAGAATGCACCGAATATAGAGACAAGACATCACACATCTGGGAACCCCTAAACCAAGCCGAAACCCTTACCCGCGCCGCCCTGGAAACATTCCAAGCCTATAACCGCCGTAAACTGCAAACCGCCGCGCAGCAACTTCTGGAGGAAATTGAGCAGCGCCGCGCCGACGATAACCAACCCAAAAGTTCATAGTTCGTAATAATGGGAGCCGCTTTATTGACAAATTTACTCCATTGTGAATGTATCAAGACTGGAGTCATCTTCAAGAGATTTATGACTTGACAAAAAGATCTCGGTTATGTATTTACTTAAGGTTGGAAGAAAAAGAAAAAACGAAAAAATTAATGATTTTTGGTACAACGACTGAGTGGAGAATAGTGATAGCGACAGGGATGGCTATTCTTGCCTCCTCCATTAATCTGGGTGAAGCAAAGGCTCAATCCATACCTAATCCCCAAACTGTTTTGCTTGCCCAAACCTTTGGCGGAATCGAACGAGATATAACCCTTGAGGATGTACCCCTTCCAGTTATGGCGGCGGTGCGAACGGTAACGGGTGCTGAACCCACAAGGGCAAACATTGAAATGAAACCAGATGGGTCTATTCTTTATGAATTAAGGGGTCAAAACCAGCAAGGCTTTGAATTCGTTGTTGATTCCACTCCCAATGGACAAATTATTGAGGTAGACGAAGAAATTGAGCGGAGTGCGGTTCCAGAAGATGTGATCAAGGCTCTTAAACGGTGGGAACCAAACGCCTCCATCGTCAGTACGTGGCGCAGTACTCGTCTAGGGGAATTTGTCTATGAAATTGTTCTTGATAATGATTTCTGGTTTGAAATTCCGGCGGATACGCAGCAAATCACTATTCATCAACTACAGCGTTCATAAGTCGGTGGAACAAATTAAAGTTAAAGGCTGGGGAGCGTCATTTGTCCTTTGTCAGGATTTGAGGAGTATTGACAGACTTTAATAGAGTTGGGTTGAGTTATATCAACCGACTTCGGTGAGAAAATGTTCACAACGACGCCAGAGACTCATGAAGACATTTACATTGACGAATTGGTCGAAATTTATAGCTGTGGCATTAACCGCAACGACAATTCCGTTCACGACGAGTGCTGTTTATGCTCAAGTTCTGAAAGGGTTTGGGGCTTCGTTTCCTCAACCCCTTTACCAACGCTATAGCGCCGAATACGAACGGGAAACCGGCAAAACATTTGAATACACAGCCATTGGCAGTGGCGGTGGGATTCGCAAATTTATGGAGCGAGCTGTGGACTTTGGGGCAACCACATTAATTCCGACTCCCATTGAGGAAAATCAAGTGGAAGATGGATTGCTGATGGTGCCGACTGGGGGAGGGGCTGTTGCTATTGTTTATAATCTTAAAGATGTCCCCACGAATATAAAACTTTCTCGTGAACAACTTGCCAAGATTTTTACGGGTCAAATTGGCAATTGGAAACAGGTGAATCCCCGCTTTCCGAATAAAGAAATTCAAGTGATTGTGCGCTCGGACAGTAGCGGTGCGACGTTTGTCTTGACGAAATACTTAAATAAAATTAGTGGGGGGAAGATAGAAGCCAGCCGAGAACCCGATTGGGGATTTGATATTTTTGCGGCGCGTCCCCAAGACAGTGGCGTGGCGGCAGAGGTGCGGCGCATTGATGGAGCAATTGGTTATGTTCAATCAGGTGTTGCTCAGAGGAATAATCTGCCTGTGGCTCGGCTGGAAAATCAAGCGGGTCGTTATGTTAAACCGACATTAGCAGAAACCAAGAAAGCTCTGGAAAATGTCACGTTTAACGATGATTTTACCACGGAAAATATTAATGATCCAGAGGAGGGTTATCCTTTAGTCAGTTTAACCTGGCTACTTATCTATAAAAGATATCCGAATCAAACCCAAGTCCTTGACACTCAAGACGTGTTGAAATGGATCATGACGCGGGGACAAGAGTTGAATCAAGAGCTAGAATACACCAGAATTCCCGAAGATGTCGCCCAAAAGGTGATTGAAACGGTAAATACAGAATTGAAGGTTCGCCCCTATTAAAAACCTGAATTTTAATTTCAGGGAAAAAACCGGGGAAACGGGGAAATTCGGGGCGGGTTTAGTTACATCTGGGTGGAACCGAAAAGATAGTCGTAAAACCCGCCCCTACACAGACTTCAGGTTCCCTGGAAGGTGATAAAGGAATACGCGCCAGGTTCCCTCGATAGTCGCGAAGGGTCAAACATAGGCAGTGAAACATCAGATGAAAAATTCGGGTTAGGGGATGAGGAGGACTAAAGGAAAAATTATGAACAAACAGAGTGCGCTATTGCCAGTAACATCAGCCATACTAGGTTATAATCTCCTAATTGTATCCCCAGTTTCAGCACAAGTTGATCCGATTAATCTGCCGTTCGCTGATCCGCCGACAGCCTCAACATTTGAATTGCCCATTGAAGACGCTAACCAACCGGATTCCGCCCTGGCTCAAATCACGCCGGTGAGTGAATTGCGCGATGTGAGTCCGAGGGATTGGGCGTATGAGGCATTGCGTAGTTTGGTGGAAAAATACCGTTGTTTAAGGGGTTCGAGCGACCAAACATTTGAGGGCAATCGGGCGTTAACCCGTTATGAATTTGCGGCGACACTGAACCTTTGTTTGAGTCGGATTGAAGGGTTAATTACTGACGCCAACACCAATGGGATTACTGAAGAAGACTTAGCCAGGGTGCAACGGTTACAAGCCGAATTTGCGACAGAATTAGAGACATTTATTACGGAATTAGATACCCTAGACGCCAGAGTTGTCCGTCTTGAGGATCAGACATTCAGTACGACAACAATTCTACGTGGCGGTATAAATTTTAATATAGCGGGGGCGTTTGGCGATCGCAAGGCGGTTCCTAGGAGCGAAAATCTCTCAGAAGACTTGGATGAAACCCTCACCCTCTCATCCCGTGTCAGCCTTAGCTTCGATACCAGCTTTACGGGTAGAGATCGATTGCGAACCCGGATACAAGCTGGGAATGTGAATAATTTTGGCAGTAGCGTGACGGGAACCGATATGACTCGTTTGATTGGTGCGACGAATACGGGCAATGATGTGAGCATTGGTACCCTATTTTACGAATTCCCCCTCGGCGATCGCGGCATCATGGCGATCGCGCCGGCGGCTGATTTTCCGACTCGGATTTTTCCGGCGCTGAATCCGGTTTCCTCTATTTCTAATTTTGGTGCTGAAAGCCCGATTTACTCCTTTGCCTTTGGTGCAGGAACCGTAGCCTACTACCAATTTACCGATGAACTAGCGGCTGGGGTAACCTATTTAACCACGTCGGGTAGTAATCCAGATGAGGGACTTTTCAACGGTCAATATACGGCTTTAGGTCAGGTAACGTTTACCCCATCAGACGAGTTGAGCATGGCGTTAACTTATGGTCGTTATTATGCCCCTGAACCCGGTTCAACGGTTAATATTACTGCGTCTAAGGGCAGTCAATTGGCTCAGTTACCTTTTGGTGAAAGTACTGCTACTTCCTCCAATGCTTTAGGTTTACAATCGACCTACAAGTTAAACGATCAGATGATTCTGGGCGGTTGGCTGAGCTACTTTCAGGCGAATGCGGAAGGTTCACCAACTGTGAGTGGTTTGAGTGGTTCATCTGGCGCCGATGCAGATATCTGGAGTTGGGCAGTTACACTGGCTGTGCTGGATGTGGGGAAATTAGGCAGTCAATTAAATTTTGTGGTTGGGATGCCGCCGAAAGTGACCCATAATGATATTGTTGAGCGAGAAGATGAGGATACCTCTTTACATTTTGAATTATCATATACTTATCCCCTGAGTGATCGAATTTTTATCACTCCCGGCTTGATGATGATTACCAATCCTGAACATAATGCAAATAATGATACTCTTTGGGTGGGATTGATGCGAACCAGCTTTAGTTTTTAGGTTGATGTCAAGGGAAGCCTGTCTCCTTTGTTGAACCCTGGGAACGTAGGCAGAGCCTTCTTTTTTAGCTCTGTTCGCCGGAAGCCCCACACCATACCTGTACTTCGACAGGCTCAGTAACAACCCAGGTTGGTGTCGGGATGGATAGGCGGGTCATTGTCGGTACAGAAATGACCAATAAATTAATCGGGTGAGTGTTGATTTTCGATGTACCTCTTTAGCGCTGAAACTGTAATTGGTGTATATTAAGATAGTCACCAGCCTTTGGGGAGACAATGAGAACCGCTTATCAGTACAAGCTACGCCCAACCAAACAGCAAGTCATTGAACTTGACAGATGGCTAGCTATGCTGTGCGCTGAGTACAACTATTTGTTGGCTGATAGATTCAACTGGTATGAGCAAAACCGTTCTCCAGTAAACGCTTGTCCCTTAATCTGTCATCTTCCTGAATTACAAGACAACCCAGATTACTACTCTCAGAAGAAAACCTTACCTCAACTCAAGAAAACTCATCCCTGGTATAAAGAGATTTACTCTCAAGTCCTACAAGATGTAGTCAAGCGAGTGAAGGTAACGTTTGAGAGATTTATCAAAGGCGATAGCAACGGCAAACGTAGCGGTAAGCCAAGGTTTAAAGCCCGTAACCGATATCGCACCTTGACTTACCCCCAAATGAAAGAGGGGTGCTTGCAGGGAAACCTCATCAACTTACCAATGTTGGGGAAAGTCAAGGTTATCCTACATCGCTCTATCCCTGATGGATTCAAAATAAAAACAGCATCTGTTACCAAGAAAGCTGATGGTTACTATCTGACCTTATCGATGGCAGACAAGAGAGTTCCGGAAATAAAGCCAGATTTTAACCCCGATTCAATTACAGGGATTGACGTGGGTTTAAAGGAATTTTTGACAACTTCAGATGGTGAAAATATTGCGATTCCTCAACATTACCGTAAAGCTCAAAAACGGTTAGGAGTTATCCAGAAACGGGTAGCCCGCCGAAAAAAGGGGAGTAAGGGTAGGCTTAAGGCTATCAAGCAACTAGGAAAACAACACAAGCAGGTAGCAGATAAACGGAAGGACTTTCACTTCAAGACAGCTAATTATCTGCTGTCGAAATATGATGTAGTTGCTCATGAAAATTTAAATATTAAAGGACTTGTTCGCACCCGATTGGCTAAATCTGTGTTGGATGCTGGGTGGTCAAACTTTCTGTCGATACTGACAAACAAAGCCGAGAATGCTGGGAAGTTGGTAATTCCAGTAAGCGCCCATAACACATCACAAGATTGCTCCAATTGCGGCGAGAAAGTACCCAAAAAGTTGCACGTTCGATGGCATGATTGCCCCCATTGTGGATGCAGTCTTGACCGTGATCATAACGCAGCTATCAACATAAAAAATAGAGCGGAGGGGCATCCCGTTCTTAAAGCTCAACGTCTCCTACGCAATAGCCGGATTGGTTGAGAAGCCTACACTATACCTGTACTCAGGTTAGTGTAGGAGTATGTCACTAACCCAATCTTCGATGCCAGCTACTATTTCAAAAGAACCACAATGCCTGTATGTATCTGGTCGCAGCACTAGGGTTCGGTTAATTCGGTTGAATCCTTTACGGGTTTTTCCTTGATGACCTGGTTGTCCTCCCGGTCGCCGTTTGCGTTTGTCTTTTTCCTTGTAGTGCGAGCATCTTGCTCGCTACTAATATCCATAGGATTTACGCAAAGCCTCTATGTGTAGAGTGCGATAGGGTCGCATAACGCACCTTTTCCACCTTATGTGGTGTAGCTGCGTAAGTCCTGATCCAATCTCACTGGAATGTTAAATCGGGCGCACATCGGTAATTGGGCGCACGTCGGTAATCGGGCGCACGTCGGTGCGCCCCTACGATGAATGGTGCAAGATGTAAGCTAAAGTGCTTACTACGAACCCAAAAAACATCAATGTCTAAATCTCAGCAAAATCCTATCTGTCACACCGCCCAGCCTAGTGCTGAATTTTACTCGATTTTCTCAGATGCCGAAATTTTAGATATCCTTCAAACTTTAGCCAACCGACGCGAAATTAGCCTCAAATATTTCTACAAAGGTCAAGGCGCAAACATCTGGGATAATTTTTATCTCAACTATCTGCGTCCACGCTGGTATCGACCTGTTAATCGGGAAATTGCCCTGTTAAACGATAATTTTGAAGTGATCACCCGCAAAATACACGCTGTCAACACTGTTAATCTTATCGATGTCGGCGCTGGCAATTCCTATCCGGTCAAACAGTTTATTCGTCGGCTGCATCGCTTAGGCAAAATTACTCGATATATTGCCTTGGACATTAGCGAAGACTTACTCAAGGTATCCCAGCAAAATATAAAAAAATGGTTTCCTCACATCGAGTTTATCAGCGACAGGATTGATATAGAAAATCATTCACTATCCCAAATCTTATTAAACCATCAGGTAAACCTAAAAACTGACGATACCGCCCAAATTATTTTGCATTTAGGCGTAACTATGGGCAATCATCACAATAGAACCGCAGTCCTGCAAAATTTTAGAGACAGTATGGGATACAATGATGTCCTTGTCTTCACTAACGAAATTGGTTCTAACTGTCAATGGGATGGAACGGTGAGAGGGGGGTTAAAGTATCATGTAGATCAAGTCTATGCTTGGGTAAAAAAGGCGATGGGGATTCGAGCAGAAGACTGTGAACTGGTGCGAAAGTATGACCCGAAAACTGATAGTATTGTGGCGATGATTAAATTTCGTCAGAACTATCGGATAAATTTTAGGTTAATGGGAGAGGATGAATGTCTTGAAATTGCTGAAGGTGAAGAGATTGCGATTTGGAGACAGCATAAGTTTGAAATACCTGAACTGGTGCGAGAAATAGAACAGGCTGGACCCCAACTGATCCACTACAAGACTGACAACTATTCATCGAATATTATGGTAATTTGTGAGATTGATTAGCTGTCATGTATTTAAATTGAGTATTAGTAGTAAGCAAGATGCTCAATGTAGTGAGCAAGATGCTCAATGTCGTGAGCAAGATGCTCAATGTCGTGAGCAAGATGCTCAATGTCGTGAGCAAGATGCTCAATGTCGTGAGCAAGATGTTCAATGTAGTGAGCAAGATGCTCAATGTAGTGAGCAAGATGTTCAATGTAGTGAGCAAGATGTTCAATGTAGTGAGCAAGATGCTCAATGTAGTGAGCAAGATGCTCACACTACGTCCTGGCGATTCATCTGGTCGGTCAATCAGAGATTCGACGGCTCGACTGAGCGCTCGCCGAACGTCCGTGAGGCTTGGAGCCGATAAGCTGATAGTATTTATACTGACATCCTACCCGCGCCAGAAAAGGCGAACGGATGGTGCGCCGTTTCCCTAATAATCATGGCTAAGAAATCGAAGACAACGACCGAGGTTAGTCTGAGAGACCCTAAATACTACTTCAACCGGGAACTCAGTTGGTTGGAATTTAACGATCGCGTCTTGCATGAAGCCCTCGATTCCCGAACCCCACTGCTGGAACGCTTGAAGTTTCTGGCAATCTTTAGTTCAAACCTGGATGAATTCTTTATGGTTCGGGTGGCGGGTTTGAAGCAGCAGGTGGAAGCGGGGGTGACATCCCTAACTGCTGATGGTCGCACACCTGGCGATCAATTGGATGGGATTAATCATCGGTTACTCCCCATGGTCAAGGAACAACATGAACATTTTGAACAAATCCTGCGACCATTATTGGCAAAACAGGGGATCTACCTGCTGGAGTACATGGATTTGAACTCCGAACAGCGGACTTATTTGCAAAACTACTTTGAGGAGCAAATTTTTCCGGTTCTGACGCCGCTAGCGGTTGATCCTAGCCACCCGTTCCCCTATATTTCCAACCTGAGTCTGAATCTAGCGGTGGTGGTCAAAGATCCTGAGCAGGGCGAGGAATTTTTTGCCCGGGTGAAAGTTCCCAAAGTCTTACCTCGATTTGTCGCCCTTCCCGAACCGTTACGAGAACGGCAAAAGGGAAAACCTGCTCTTTGGATGGGCGTTCCCCTAGAACAGGTGATTGCCCATAATTTAGAGTTTCTGTTTCCAGGGATGAATATCCAAGAATATCATCCGTTTCGGATTACTCGCAATGCCGACTTAGCCGTCGAGGAAGATGAAGCAGATGACCTACTCCTGGCAATTGAAGAGGGACTGCGGAAACGACGCTTAGGGGGTTCAGCCGTCCGCATGGAAATTCATGCGACTGTACCCGAAACCTTACGGGAAACGCTGATGCGGGAGATGGGACTCGAGGACAGTGATGTCTACGAAATTGACGGCTTATTGGGACTAGGGGACTTGATGTCCTTTATGGGATTACCCTTACCGGAACTCAAAGACACACACTGGACACCCGTCATGCCCGTCGAGTTGCGATCGCTCTCTGGGGAAGACGATGGCGAGGACTTCTTTAGTATTATTCGCCAACGGGATTTATTTGTCCACCATCCTTACCATTCCTTTAGCGGTACCGTGCAGCGGTTTATTACCCAGGCGGCGGATGACCCAAACGTACTGGCGATTAAAATGACACTTTATCGCACCTCTGGCGATTCCCCAATTGTCAAGGCTTTGATTAAAGCGGCTGAAAATGGCAAACAGGTCGCCGTTTTGGTGGAATTAAAAGCCCGTTTTGATGAAGAGAATAATATTCTCTGGGCGCGTAAGTTAGAACAAGCAGGTGTGCATGTGGTGTATGGGATTATTAAGTTAAAAACCCATACCAAAATCGTACTGGTGGTGCGTCAAGACGAGAAGAGGATTCGCCGCTATGTTCACATTGGCACGGGAAACTATAACCCGAAAACCGCCAGAATTTACACGGATTTAGGACTCCTAAGCTGTCGTGAGGATTTAGGGGCAGATTTAACCGATTTATTTAATTTTCTGACGGGATACTCCCGCCAGCGCTCCTATCGCAAGTTATTAGTCGCCCCGGTAAATTTACGCGATCGCATGACGACGATGATTCAGCGGGAAATTGAGCATTGTCGCCAGGGAAACACAGGGCGCATTGTTGCCAAAATGAATTCTTTAGTCGATCCTAAGATTATCGCGACTCTCTATGAAGCCTCCCAAGCGGGCGTACAAATTGATTTAATTGTCCGGGGAATTTGCTGTTTGCGTCCTGGTGTCGTAGGCGTTAGCGATAATATTCGCGTAATTAGTATTGTTGGTCGCTTTTTAGAACATTCGCGGATTTATTACTTCTATAATCAGGGTGATGAAGAAGTTTATATTGGCAGCGCTGACTGGATGCGTCGCAACTTAGATCGACGAGTTGAGGCGATTACACCGATAGAAGATCCAGAGATTATCAAAGATTTGCAAGAAATCCTAGCCATTATGATGGCAGATAATCGCCAAGCTTGGGAATTACAACCTGATGGACGTTATGTCCAACGTCAACCGGAGGATGCGAAAGAGCAATGCGCTCAAAAGATTTTCATGGAGATGGCGAAGGACTCAGCAAAGGAGGCGGCGGGAATGGCATAGTTAGGGGTTGCTTCAGGGAGTCTGGTGGTGGGGTTAGAGAGCAGGGGAAGCAGAGGGAGCTGGGGGAGCTGGGAACAGTACAGAATGGTACTGCTATAACTCTCTTCTGTCAGACTCCGAAAAATGGGGGTCAAACCCTGATTCTTTCGTTAGGTGTCGTTGGCTGTAATGACGGAAATTCGTCAGAATTTCGGAAAGTGACAGAAGAGGGATAAGCCTAAAAGCAGCATCTTCCCCATCTTCCCCATCTTTCCCATCTTCCCCTCACCTCACCCCTTATTTCCAGTCGGCGATCGCAGGCAGTAAAATATTGCTCAGAGGATGCTCTATGTACTCTTGCAGTCTGGTAATTCCGGCGCTTTGTACCGCTTCTATCACCCTGGATTTTAGAGGACGATTACTCTCAATCTGTTTAATCGCGGCGGCGACAGCAATGACTTTTTCTAATGGTGTATTTGTCGGGCAAGTTTGGCTCAATTCCTGCAAAAGTTGCTGAATTTCTGCGGCGACTTCTGACCATTTAGGTTGGGAAAGATTCTGATCCAGTTGTTCTAAAATTCGGTGAACTTCCGATACCGCCTGTTGTAGATTCGGTGGGATAGTCGGGCTGTCACTTAGGGAAGAAGACGGGGGACTTGAGTCTGTTCCCTGAGAAACACTAGGCGTTACGGTATCATAAACGGGCGGTTGAATGTCTACTTTAATCGGCGGTGCGCCAGTCGTTGCGGTGTAATTAACAGGCGGTTGGTGGGGCTGTTGGATTTCAACTTTTACCTCGGGTGTACTAGCGGATACATTCGGGTTTGGGGTTGGAGAAGCTTGCACTGGAGCAACCTCTGGACTAACTTTGACTTGAACAGTGTTAAGATGCTGACGCCATAACTGAGTAAACTCTCCCGGAGCAAAACTTCCCTGATTGGGATGGCGTTGTCGTTGACCCGTTTGCAAGTAAATATAATCACAAATTACTTCGTCCAAGTTGGTGGCGCTGTTGATTTGCCAGTCCTGTAAACAGGTTCCCGTTAAGATAGCTTTGTTAAAGTTTGCCGATAAGACTTGGGTTTTTTCTAAATTGGCTTCACTGAGATTTGCCATCCGCAGATTCGCTTCACTTAAATTTGCCACTTGCAGATTCGCTTCACTCAAATTAGCACCACTGAGGTTAGCCATCCGCAGATTCGCTTCACTTAAATTTGCCCCACTGAGGTTAGCAATTCTCAGATTCGCTTCACTCAGGTTAACCGCCGTAAGATTAGCATCAATAAAGTTGACTAAGGTTAAATAAGCTCCGTTTAAATCCGTACCCGTCAGGTTAGCTAGATTTAGGTTAACCCCTCTCAGGTTAGCCCCCCGGAGATCGGCGCTACTGATATCTGCACCCTGGAGATCCGCATCACTGAGATTTGCCATCCTCAAGTCAGCATTCTGAAGGTTCACCCCACTCAAGTTTGCTTCATTGAGATTAGCTCTACTTAGCTGTGACTGACTCAAATCGGGTACGAGTTGTGGATTCTCTTCCCGCCACTGATTCCAGGTTTCTACGCCTTGTTTGAGCAAAGCCGCATGTTCTTCATTTGCCATTGACTGCTAACCTCTTCAGTTGCCCTTTTGTCGCAGCTTAGCTCAAGAAAACAGTAACCTACAAGAGTGGAGAGAGGCGCCATGGCGCATGAGGCATGAATTGAGGATAGCAAAATCCAACAAAACGAATTTGAGTATCGCCTTCTGTCCTCTACCTTGTAAAAAAAGAGAGGTAATCAAACCTCTCCTTCCTATCTCAGCAGATTTTAAGCCTTTGCTACTTAGTAGTAACCTCGGCTACGACCACCTTCACCGGGCTTATAGATAATAAAGCTCAAAACTTGGCACTGCTTAATGTTGTCAAAACCCACAACGCGGATATAGTTGTCGCGATAGTCAGAGCGACAAGCATCTACCTCAGCCATAACTTCTTTAGGCGAAGTGGCGTTGAACAGGGGCAGCTTCCACATTGTCCAGTAGTGCTGTGTCGGTTCAGAGGTTTCGCTAAATTCGATCGCGGGAATATAACCCTGATCCAAAATGTATTCAATTTGGCGGACAATTTGCTGATCGCTCAGAGGCGGCAAATAAGACAGAGTTTCGTAACGACGCTCTTTTGGTAACGTTTGCATGGGGTTTTTCTGTGATGGTTGTGTTTTTGACGTCCGGGTATGCCAGCAGGTGACAAAAGTACCCGGTTTAATTGAGAACTAGGTATCCGAATCAGTTGGCTGTTCGGGTGAGGCTGGGTATTCAGAGATACTGAGTTGTGTCATTCGCTCAAGATACTGACGTCGATATTCCATATTCGACTGCTGAATACTGGTGCGAACCATTTCTGGCAAGAAGTCTGCCACTTCCTCAGCCAGATGCTGTCGTACAGTCATGATCCGAAACGCCAGTTCTTGTTTTTCCACCAGAAGTGCTTGGAGATAGGCATCTCCATCTTGAACTCCTTGGTTTGCCGAAAAAGAATGCAGCCACAGCGCCTGGGGGGGGTCAGTTTCACCTAATTGATCCAGGACAGTCCGCAGTGCTTGGTAGGTCATGTAATTGGTAAGCACTTTGGCTGTATCTTTGGCAACTCGTTTTAGATCCATAGTTTGATCCCAGCCCTCTAATCCGATGAAGTATCAATAATGAAGTATGAAGTTACACACTTCATACTTCACACTTCATACAGAATCAGACGGTATCAACCGCTTCATACTCGAACTTGATTTCCTTCCAAAGTTCGCAAGCCGCCGCTAATTCAGGACTCCATTTAGCCGCTTCGCGGATAACATCGCCACCTTCACGCATCAGGTTGCGTCCTTCATTACGGGCTTGAATGCAGGCTTCTAAGGCGACACGGTTAGCCGTTGCACCGGGAGCATTGCCCCATGGGTGACCCAGGGTACCACCACCGAATTGCAGGCAGGAATCATCGCCAAAGATTTCCACCAGTGCTGGCATGTGCCAAACGTGGATACCACCAGAAGCCACAGGCATGACACCGGGCATAGATGCCCAGTCTTGGGTGAAGTAAATACCGCGTTCGCGATCGCGTTCGATATGATCTTCCCGCATTAGGTCAACAAAGCCCATGGTGATGCCTTTTTCACCTTCGAGCTTACCAACCACAGTACCGGAGTGGAGGTGGTCACCACCGGACATCCGTAAGCACTTCGCCAGCACCCGGAAGTGAATACCGTGGATCTTCTGACGGTCAATTACCGCGTGCATTGCCCGGTGGATGTGCAAGAGTACACCATTGCTACGGCACCATTTTGCCAAGGTGGTGTTCGCGGTGAAGCCACCTGTCAGGTAATCATGCATGACGATCGGCGTACCCAGTTCTTTGGCGAACTCAGCCCGCTCCATCATTTGTTCGCAGGTGGGGGCGGTGACATTCAGGTAGTGACCTTTCACTTCACCGGTTTCGGCTTGGGCTTTTTCAATTGCCTCTTGCACAAACAGGAAGCGATCGCGCCAGCGCATGAAGGGCTGGGAGTTAATGTTTTCGTCGTCTTTGGTGAAGTCTAGACCACCGCGCAGACACTCATAAACGGCACGACCATAGTTCTTCGCCGACAAACCTAACTTGGGCTTAATCGTACAACCCAACAGAGGACGCCCATACTTATTCAACTTATCGCGCTCAACCACGATACCGTGAGGCGGTCCTTGGAACGTCTTCAGATAAGCGACGGGAATCCGCATATCTTCTAGACGCAGGGCTTTCAGGGCTTTAAACCCAAACACGTTCCCCACGATGGAGGTCAGCATGTTGGTTACAGAACCCTCTTCAAACAGATCCAAGGGGTAGGCGACGTAGCAGATATACTGATTATCTTCCCCACGAACTGGCTCAACTTCATAGCAACGACCTTTGTAGCGATCCAGGTCAGTCAACAGGTCTGTCCATACCGTTGTCCATGTCCCGGTGGAAGACTCTGCTGCTACCGCCGCACCCGCTTCTTCTGGGGGAACTCCCGGCTGCGGAGTCATGCGGAAAGCTGCCAGAATATCTGTATCTTTAGGAGTGTAATCCGGAGTATAATACGTTAATTTATAATCCTTGACCCCGGCATCATACCCAGCTTTCGACTGAGTTTTTGTTTTAGCGTAAGACATGTTTTCCTTCCTTAGGAACTACTGAATGTTGCGACAGGCTAAATCCATAAACATTATTAACGATTTTACGCCCTTAGTTAAGCCCTAAAATCGCTAAAATGACTCTGAAACTTAGCCCCGATTGGGTGCATCCCCACACCCAACCTGCTCGTGTTGGTTTTTGGTGTCTGAATTACCTATTATCCGCCATTTTGGGTCAAAAAACTTGACTGAGCCAAGACATTTTTTTATTGAGCGGATCGGTCAAGAGCTATTATCCCACATCACCAAACAAACGATTGCTTGACGTGGTTTTCTCTTCCCTTCTGGCTTTAGCTAATCCGGCAATTCATTTCACGCCAAGTTAAACAACCATAGCGTGTTGGCGAAGCAGCACGTCATGCAGCTCCTTGCCAGACCCGTTAAATTTTCAGCAACGTTGTTAATATACCAAAGAATTCAATAAGTTTAACTTCAAATATTCTTGAGAATTGTATAAGGTACTGTTATAAATCAACGAAATGTAAATTTATGTTAATTTTTATTGCAAATGAACCCATTCGGGACATATTAAGGTAAAGATTCTATAGTCCAGGCTGTACCATCACTCTTTAATATAGATATAGATCTCGAAAAACTATCCAAATTGTCTCAGACACCATGGCGTCTTTGAATGCCCCGATTCGTCTTTTCATCGGTGCGACCCTGCTCATCTCTCCTGTCGGGATGGGAACCGATCCGACCCTAGTGCTAGCCCAAGAGACCCTAGCTCAAACCGAACTAGGAACAGCCCCCGACTATCGAGGTGCGCCCCCTCCTCCTGGCGGCGAACCGTTACCTCCTGAACGCTTGCGACGAGAAGTCGAACCCCTACCCACAGATTTTCGCGTCCCCGCTTTGCAACCCGACTACACAGGTGATCTCTGGGTGGGAACCTACTCAGGATTATCCCGACTTGACCCGAACACCGGACGCCTGAAAGCCCGCGTTGATTTACCTAACTACACCATCGACGCCTTAGCCCAAGACCGAGTCGGACGAATTTGGCTGGGAACCTATGAAGGATTGTTACGAGTCGATCCTCGGAGTAACGAAGTTACGGCACAAAACTTTACATTACCCTCAAATCGGGTCTTATCCTTACAAGTTGATCGGCGCGGGTATCTCTGGGTGGGAAGCGATCGCGGTTTGGCTATGATTAGTCCTGACCAAGGATTATTAATGACCACAGTGCAAGAACTCCCTGGCGTTAGCGCCAATGCGTTGACATTAGATGAAGACGGTCAACTGTGGGTGGGTACATTAGAAGGATTAGTGCAAATCGATACCGCCAGCGCTTTTATCATTCGGCGGGTTGGTAATCTACCCGGAACCATTGTCCAATCCCTAACCACAGGACCCGATGGTAAGCTTTGGGTGGGTACTCCCAGTAGTCTGTTAGTGATTGACCCCAATAATCCCTTTGCTGAACCGCGTTCGGTGACACCCTTACGAGGACGTAGTGTAACAGCGGTGCGCTTTGCTCTAGATGGGAGTGTTTGGGTGGGTACGGAAGGTGGCTTATTAAAAATCCGAGCGGAAACGGGAGCGGTGTTGGGTGAACTGTCGAATCTTCCCTCAGACTATATTCTTTCCCTGTCCCCAGATGTAGGGAATAAATTATGGGTGGGAACAACGGAAGGGCTAGCCTGGGTTAGCCTATCCACGGGTCAAGTCAGACCCCATTTAGCGTTTGTGAAGAATCCGCCAGAGACGTTTTAGTGTTTTGTCATTGGTCATTGGTCATTGGTCATTTGTCATTATATTTGGGAAGTCATCATTCATAATTTAGACGGGGCGGGTTTAGTTCCGGTAGTGGTTTGAGTTTAAACGTTATCGGTAAAACCCGCCCCTACACAGTCACACACCATGTCATCGAGGATCGCCAAGGATCACAATTCCCCCAATGGTCAATATCCAACAACTGAAACAATGGAAACAACAAGGGCGTCCGTTGGTCGTCTTGACCGCTTGGGATTATGCGATCGCGCAATTACTAGATGCGGCGGGAGTGGATATTATTCTGGTTGGGGATTCCTTGGGAATGGTCACATTGGGGTATGAGACGACATTACCCGTAACGTTGGACGAGATGCTGCACCATGCTAAAGCCGTGCGTCGGGGTGTAAAACAAGCATTCGTGGTGTGCGATTTACCCTTTTTAAGTTATCAAGAAAGTCTCCAACAAGCGATGCACTCGGCGGGTCGGGTATTAAAAGAAACCGGGGCGCAGGCGGTGAAATTAGAAGGCGGACATCCAGCCATAGCCCAAACGGTAGCCTATTTAACGGCGGCGGGAATTCCGGTGATGGGTCATGTCGGATTGACACCGCAGTCGGTACATCTTCTGGGTTATCGTCAGCAAGGGAAAACAGAAGCAGCAGCAGAGCGGATTTTAGCCGAAGCGATCGCCCTTGAACAAGCGGGTGTCTTCGCCCTAGTTTTAGAACATATTCCGGCGGATTTGGCTAGGAAGATTACACAAACCTTAACCATTCCCACGATTGGTATTGGTGCTGGAGTCGATTGTGACGGACAGGTATTAGTTACCGCCGATTTACTGGGACTTTCGGAACGTCAGCCACCCTTTGCCAAAGTTTATGCGAATTTGCGGCAAATGATTACTCAGGCGGTGCAAGACTATAGTCATGATGTGAGAGAGCGACAGTTTCCAGAGGGGAAATAGTTGACAATTTAACGGGGTTAAGGCGGTATGTTTTCATACCAAATCTGGGGAACGCTACCCCCGTTATCACTTAGTCCGCGCAGGCGGACTTGGTTTGTGTAGCAGCGATTTCAATCGCCTCCTCTTGCTTATCCTCCTTTAGAGTTTCTACAATAGGAGAATTTATTGTAGGAATAACACCCCTGTAGGGGCGACCCGCCGAATTTAATTAACACCACCCAACCTTTAATTATATCGGGTCGCCCTGCCTCGGGTATAGCCAATTATTAATTACCCGGTAAAATTCGGGTATTTTTGATTAAGATAAAACACCGTAGGGGCAAAGATACGTAACCAATTAACATAACCCAACTTTTAATTATATCGGGTCGCCCTCCGTCAGTTATCGGCTATCTGAAACCGCACACATTTAGACGGGGGCGAGTCGAGATAGGTTAATTCTCGCACCGAACATTTGTGCAGCGACTCGCCCCTACACAAAACTTTACAATGACGCGATCGCGAAAGCCCCCGCGATTAATCCGCCAGATGAAACATTCCTGGCAAGAGAGCGTATCGTTAAAGAGCAGGGTAGAATGAAACGATTATGGCTTCTGTTCCCAATCCCTCCCTCGATGCTGGTTTAGCGGCTCTCAAACAGGGCAATTACGATGTGGCGATCGCACATCTGGAAGGTGTCTGCGAATTTGAGTTAGATCAAGCCATTATCTCCCGCGCCAGTGTCGCCCTCGTCAAGGCTTATCGCCAAAGTGGTGATATCCAAAATGCGATCGCACTTTGCCAAACCCTCACTCAAGATCTCAATCCCAAGGTGCAACAATGGGCGACAAGCACCTTACCGGAACTCATGGCGGAATCCCCACCCTCAGCCAATCAGACGGGGTTTACGCCAGAAGCAGATACTTCAGCGAATCCTACGGGATTTGTTCCCCTCAACTCACCCTCCTCCCCAACCAAACCGGGAACGATTAAACAGCGATTAACCGATTCAGCCAAACGCCTATTTACAGGAGATAAATCGCAACAACAGTCTCCGGGAAACCAACAATCTCCTCAACCCTCATCCCAACTCCCAGTGGCGTTCACACCCCCTTCCGCGCCCTCTGTCTTTTCCCCCAGCCCTCGGTTTCGCAACTTAGGGCGTGCAGAAAATTGGCGTCCGTTCAAACCCCCGAAATTAACGCAATTGGCGCTAATTGTTGCAGGAAGTGCGATCGCGTTTGCCTGGGTGCTGCGTTTCTGGTTAAAGTTTTTGATGGCAACCACCAATACTATCTTGGTGCAATTGCCGCTATTATCACCGATTCAATGGTTCTACCGTGATCCCACTCAGGTTTTAGCTGTTTTGGCGATTGTGACGCTAATCGTCTCTCCCTGGTTAATGGATTGGCTATTAAGACAGGTGTATGGATTAGAATCGCTTTCTGTCAGCCAACTGGCGGCGCGATCCTCGGAATCAGCTAAAGTGATCCAACGGTTTTGTCGTCAACGCCGTTTACCGTTACCGACGTTGGGTATTTTACCCACAGAAGCGCCGTTAGCGATAGCGTATGGGAATTTACCGCGCACCGCTCGAATTGTCGTCAGTGAGGGGTTATTGACACAACTGGCTGACGATGAAATTGCTACGATTTATGCGGCTCAGTTAGGGCATATTGTAAACAGGGACTTTATCTTAAGTTCTCTAGGCACATTAATTCTCCAGTTTCCCTATCTCTTTTATCTATATGTAGCTCAAGGGGGAGAACAGTTAGCGGAATGGATTCGGGGAAAATATCCCGCCACCCAACGAGTCTTACCGCCTCTGTGTTTAGGAATATCGAGTATTATTTCTAGCTTAGGTTACGCCACTTACTGGCTACTGCGCCTCCCCCTGCTATGGTTTTCCCGGATTAGAATTTACTATAGCGATCGCGTGGCGATAGAAACCACTGGAAATCCCAATGGGTTAACCCGGGCGTTATTGAAAATCGGCTTAGGGATGAGTGATGCAATCCATCAAGCCGAACAAACCCGCCCCTTGTGGGATAGCTTTGATTTAGTATTACCTGTAGGATACCGACAAGGATTACTCCTAAGCAGTTGTTCACCCCATGTTCCCTTTGAACGGGTTTTACAGTGGGAATGCACCAACCCTTACCGCCACTGGTTAATTATTACAGCCGCGCATCCTTTATTAGGCGATCGCTTGCATTTATGCGCCCGTTATGCTCTTCATTGGCAACTGGGGACAGAATTAGATTTACCCATACCACCACCACCCATACGGGATAATAAAACACGCTGGTTGAAACTGATTGATAGTTATAAAGCCTTTCCCTTATTCCAAAGTGTCATATTAACCGGATTCGTTGTTGGTATTGTGTTACAAGTGGGGTTCTGGTTACTTGGTATTCTTAGTGATTGGCTATCTCGCTGGTGGATAACTGGATTCTGGCGGCTAATCTGGTTACACAACGCCGGGTCATTTCTCGATGCTTGTATTCTGATTGCGTTTAGTTTAAGTATTATTCTCTGGATTAATCGTTACTTTCCCGATATCAAACCTGCGGCGATTCGTCACCAACCCAGCTTAGAACAAATGCTCGCTGATCCGAATGCGTTACCCTCTACCCATCAACCTGTGGAATTTACAGGTAAACTTTTAGGGCGACGGGGATTGCAGAATTGGTTAGGCGTGGATTTAATTATCGAAACCGATAGCGGGTTAGTTAAACTGCATTACTTTTCAATTTTAGGTTCTCTGGGTAACTTACTCCCCCTGGGTACTCGCCCCAGTGATTTAGTCGGTGAATCGGTGACAGTAATGGGTTGGTTTCGGCGGGGGGTGACGCCGTGGATTGATGTGGAGACATTGAGTACATCAGACGGGAAAGTCAGTCGCGCCCATTATCCGTTATGGTTAGTTATTCTGGCTGTAGTCGCGGCGATATGGGCATCCTATTTAATTTGGACGTTACCTGCATAGATGTTTGTCACCCCCTTTTACCACGGCGATTAAAATCGGAAGTAGGGGCGGGTTTAACTACTAACGTTTGTTGTCACCCTGATGTAACTAAACCCGCCCTTTTGGTAGGGGTGAGCCTTTGTAAACCTCATTTACCACGGCGATTAAAATCGCTGCTACACAAACAAAGTCCGCCTACGCGGACTGGGTTATAACAGGGGTGCCTAACGCTGATTTGGTGTAACATTTTTTGTCACATTAATGTCACTAAATCCACCCTTTTGTAGAGGCTGGTTTAACTCCTAAAATTTGTTGTTATCCTGATGTCACTAAATCCACCCTTTTGTAGAGGCTGGTTTAACTCCTAAAATTTGTTGTTATCCTGATGTCACTAAATCCACCCTTTTGTAGAGGCTGGTTTAACTCCTAAAATTTGTTGTTATCCTGATGTCACTAAACCCGCCCCGACTAAGTGCCATGCCTTCTTTACGAAGTGAAGGGTGAAAACTTACCTCCCTTCATGACACCACATACCGTGACAAGTCACAATAATTACGGTGCCATAACATTATCGGGAAACTGTCCCATCACATTACCTGCAGGCGCATATTGGCAAACCACATAGAAGGCATTATACTGATTCCCTTGAATCGTTTCAACCCCCCGTGCTTCACCACATCCTAACTGGGTGCTATTCTTCCAAACCACCTGGGTAAAATGCCCTGTTTCTGAAGAAAACCCAGGATTGGCATAGTCATAATCTGAAACCTCGTTGTACCAACTTGTAACCGCTTGGTTCGCCAGGTTAGCGGCGTCTACAGACGATGCTGTCGTGTAGGACACATATATGTTTTCTCCCACACCCGACGAGTTACTGTGTTCAAACACGCCATTCGTTGCCAGATAATCTGCCCAATTTTGAGCGCTGTCATTCAGGGAATCACTCAGAGTCATATCTGGACTATTATGGGTGTTCCGATAGGTATTGTGCTGAGACAAAGCTGTGCTGCGAAATGTACTTAGGTTTATCCCTGTCTGCCCATTAACTGGGTTACTGCTGATTATCCCCAAGGGAATCATTGTTGCCAAGCCGAGATAAACAATCCCAAAAAATTGCTTCCGATTCATATAGACTACTCCCGTCTGCGTATGGAAAAAAGTTATATATCAAAGCTAACTGAACAATTGGCTTATAATGTGTTTATTTACAAAAATTAATGTTGCCGCGTGAGAGTTTCATTTCTTTGAGGTTATATAACAATTAAAGTGGCGGCGAGATGGGCATCCTGTTTAATTTACTTGGGATATTTTCAGATAAAAATTGGACGCATAACTTTGAGGACTTCATGCTTAAGTTTAGCAAATAGGGTCATCGGTCGAGTTTCGATGGCGACATAGCCTGTCATTCCCGGTTTCATCGGATTTGTCTCATCATTGGTAATTGAAAGTCGTACTGTCCAGATGGGTTTGATTTGGTTTTCATCAGATTTCAGGGCTGAGGAAATATTTTCCACCGCCGTGGTATAGGGTTGCAGTTCTCCTTGTTTGTAGAACTTGACTTGATCGCCTTGGAGGATAAACTTTTCATCTTCTTGGCGAATCTTGGCAATTACTGTCAAGTCTGATAAATCCACAATTTCCATGATTTTTTGACCCGCAGGATGCCAAGTATTTTCCAGCAAGTCTAAGTCTTCGGTGGTGACAGTTCCGGTTGTATCGGCGACTAAAATTAGTTGGTCTCGCCGGGAGAGTTGACGCTGAACTTCTGCGGCTAATTCCTGGATTTGTCGTTGACGATCCTTAACCACAAGTTGGGCGGCGTTAAGATTTTCTTCAACGGATATTCTGGCGGCGGTGGCGGCGTTTAATTCCGCTTTGGCGCGGGTTAATTTATCGTTAAGTTCCTTGACAATGGATTGAATTTGGGCTTGTTTTCTGTCAATTAAACTGGTGAGTTCAGCGAGTTCCCCTTGGCGGCTATAGGTATCATCTAGGAGTTCATCAACCCGAATCGCTGGAATCACAGAACTTCCCGCTTCTTGGTTCACAGCTTTAATGGTTTTCAGACGCTGCTGGCGAATTTTGAGACTGGCAGAAAGTTGTTCTTTTTTCTGGTAAAGTCCTTCAATATCCCGTTCTAATGCTTGAATTTGGGGGGGAGAATTGCCTTGGTGGATGCTAGCCAGTTCGTGTTGGATTCTATTTGCCGCTTGACGGGCATTGTCTTCTAAGACTAGCATTTCAGCCTGGTTTGCTTGTAAATCTTCAACTAATCGTAAGGCGTCTGTAGGGCGGATTGGGCTTTCCCAGTTCAGTTTGGGCATTAGCGATCGCGCTTTCGATCTCTTGGCTTTCTAATTGTACGAGTTTATCACCTTTGCGGACAGGTTGATTGGGTTTGACATAGATTTGTTTAATCACACCAGCCACTTTTAAGGTAACATCTTGGCGGGCGTTGGAGGTAGAGGTGATATCGGCTTCTCCGCGTACAGAATGGGGGAATTCGGGGATAAAGGTAACGTATCCGACACCTGCGATAATTGCGGTAATTAGGAGCCATTTTTTCAGGTTGACAGAGGGGCGTTTTTCCGGTTTTGGCAAAGCGGGTGAATCTGATGCTGGTTGTACCGGGGGTTTAGGTTGTGGGGGTACAACTTTGAGTTGATTTTGGCGGGAATTAATGGAAGGGTTCATGATGAAATAATCCTCAATTTAATTTTTTTTTGTCGTGGCGGGTGTCATTATTATCATTTCTTACCTTACCCAGAGGTAACAATAATTTTGTTTTCCTGTAGGGGCGGGTTTCACAATTACAGCAGTTTGCTCTGCTATGCGGTACATTGTCGATCCCCCTAAATCCCCCTTAAAAAGGGGGACTTTGATTTACTGTACTTTATTACAGCGCAAAAAGCTGTATCCTTTCGTCTCTCACCCTGATGGAACTAAACCTGCCCCGAATCAACGCCGCATAAATACCAATCATTGATCGCGGGGAAAATAGAAATAAATCGCCCAGAGAACCAACAAACTCATCGCTAGAGTCGGAATATTGGCAAAACTCCAGCCGATGACTCGATAGAGAATAAATCCGAAAACGAATTGCAGATAGATAAAACTAAATGGGGCATAAGCTGCCAGAATCAAGGCGTCGCGGAGACGTTCTTGGATGGGTTTTCGTCGCAGTAAATTGCCGTAAAATTTAAATGAACGACTGCGTAAATTGTTAATCCCAGTCAGGGCAACGGCGAGATAATAGCCGTCAAATTTAGCCAAAGGATTGAGGTTAAGGGCAACGGTAAATAATGCCGCCCCCATTAATAGATAACTGGTGGTAAATAGCCAACTTCCAGATACAGAACCATTCCATAACCAAAGCGCGATCGCGGCAATAATCAGTTGACAGAGAACCCCAGCCGCGACAACCAGAACTCGTTGATAGTGTTTAACTAGACAATAGGCATCACTGGTATTTGTATACGCCGCAGGCATGAGGAACATGAAAAATACTCCCATTTCTGAGACTTGCAGATTCAGGTGAGGAACTTGATTGGCATAATGTTTTAGGGTGAAGGCATGACCGAGTTCATGGAGGGAAACAACGAGTAAGGCGAGGAGAATAAAAGGGAGAAATAAGTTGCTACCTTGTGTGGTGATTAGTTTTTGTCCAATCGCTAATATTTCCTGGCGTTGGTGCAGTCCAATGATTAAGGAAACGGTTAAAAATAGACCTAATGTGAGAGCAAACTGCTTTGTCCAAATCCAGGACAGGTTCTCAACATGACGGCTTAACCAAGGATCAGGATTGAAGAGGGGAATGCGGAAATATAAGAGTTGTAGGGGTGTGAATTTACCTCGGCGGGGTTTCGGGGGTTTGGTTCCTTCTAGCATGGCGGTGGCGGCGAGTTGTTGGAGGAGGATTCGCAGTTGGTTGGGGGGAATGTTATAGGTTTGGCAAATAGCATTGGGGGAGAGGTGTTCGAGTTCATTAATGACGGTTTTGGTTTGATTGTTGAGTTGGAGAAAGGTTCTATCTTCGGGGTTACGAAGTATCCAATAGTTATCGGTGTGTTGAATCCATTGCAGGCTGGGTTTGAGATGGGGTGAATTGGGATTTGGGTGGGAGGATGGGGTAGGGTTGGGTTGGTTTAGGTGGGAGGGTTCTAAGGCGAGGATGTTGAGGGTGATTAATTTTTGCAGGAGTTTTGTGACGAAATTGGGGGGCAGGGTTTCGCTGAGTTTCTGTTGGATTTGGTTGACGGTATAGTGTCCAGTGAAATAGCGCAGGGCTTGGGCTTCAGTGGGAGAGAATTGATGGTGATGGTGGTTATCTGGGGTGTGGAGGATGAATTGGCTGGAGTCTCGTTGTTGACTGAGTTTCCAGTAAGTTGTTATATCGGGACAAATCCAGTTGTTATCCATAGTTTGTTGGTTCCGGATATTTGTGTGATAAGGTTTCAACAAAACCCGCCCTGGCTCAAAATGGAGGTGTGTTTTAGGCGATCGCTCTTTTGATCAGGAATTAGTGCAAACCGGGAGGGAAAGGGCGATCGCGTGGGAGTCTAGGTAGTTGTAGGGGCGGGTTTAGCCGCTTAATTTTGATGTTTGTGATAAGGTTTCAACAAAACCCGCCCTGACTCAAAATGGAGGTATGTTTTAGGCGATCGCTCTTTTGATCAGGGATTGGCGCTAACCGGGAGGGGGAGTGCGATCGCGTGGGAGTCCAGGTAGTTGTAGGGGCGGGTTTAGGCGTTTAATTTTGATGTTTGTGATAAGGTTTCAACAAAACCCGCCCTGACTCAAAATGGAGGTGTGTGTTTTAGGCGATCGCTCTTTTGATCAGGAATTAGTGCAAACCGGGAGGGAAAGGGCGATCGCACGCTGGGGATAGAGAAGACGCGATCGGGTAGAGTGTACTATTCGATGGAATTAATTACGCCGAATTTGAGTTAATATTGCACCCGTGTAACGCAACCCTTTCAGATTGGAATTAACCAATTTTGAATGGAACGGTGTTTCCCCAATTACCAGTATGTACTTCTACATGCAAGTGAGGTCCATAACTCCATCCGGAATTACCACTGTAACCAATGAGTTGACCTGCACTAACAGACTTACCTTTGTAAACTCCTGTAGAGTTGCTAAATCCTTGTTTCAGGTGTAAATAGGCAGAACGATACCCATTTTCATGCTGTATCACAACATAGTTAGCACGATTTTTATTCCACTCACCGCCACCAGTATCAGGATAAGCATCTACAACTTGGACAACTTGGCCGCTACGCATTGCGTACACCGGAGTGCCAATCCCAACTCCATAATCATAAGCGTAAGCCGAGCGACCACTATGAGACGTAGAGCCGTTGTTCCCTTGGGTAATGTTACCTTTACCGCTAAGTGGATGAACAAATCCTCGTAATGGATTAGAAGGCGTTGGGTTTGAATGCAACGTTGTATTGGAACCACCTCCACCACTATTGCTCCCTTGCTTCACATAGTAAGCAGCAACATAACCAACAGTATTTCCAACCTTCACCCTGTACCAATCTGTCCGATTATCCGGAGAGTAAGCACCCCCAGAAACTGTTTCCAAAATGGTTAAATTAGTTCCATTTGGCAACGTACTAATCCTCGCTCCACTTACAGAAGGGCTACGACGGAAATGCAGACCGATACTGGAATTAACATGTCCTGGCTTGCTTGTCGTTCCACCACCCGGATTTCCCCCAGGTTGAATTGGCGGTTTAGATTTGGGATAGCCAAAAATGTAAGCACTGGGAACCCAATAAGCCTTCCCATTACTCCAGTAACGATACCACAGCGCATCAGATTTACCTGTCCAGATGTCAGTTACAGACTCTCCATACTTCCATCCGTCAAAATGGAGTGTCTTTTTATAAGGTTCCGCTAAACCACTCCGATCTGAATGCTTCGGACTATTGCGAAGCGCGACTCCAATTTCGGGACCAACCCAGCCAGAAAAAGATTCTGCATGGAACCCTGAAGGTTGACTCGGTGATGGATTGTCAGAAGTTACATCAACATAATACGCCGCAACATACCCTTTTTTGCCATTAGCTTCTACCTGATACCAATCCTTACGAGAACTCCCCGTCGGTGTCGTGTAGCTTCCTCCCGTAACCGATTTCAAAATCTTCAGAGAGGTTCCCTTTGAGAGTGACCCGATAATCGTTGCACCCACATAAGAATCAGCACGGAAATTCAACGATATAGAGCCTACCTTAGAATTCACGACACCCGATTTTGTCGGAGATGGATTCGGTTTTGGTGTAGGTGCAGGCTTACTCGGTGGAGGCGTAGAACCTGTTGCGTTACCTGTCAAGAATTTCTCAATCCCACGCGCCACCGCAGTAGCCGCTTTCTCCACATTGGCACGACTCATTCCGGCTGCATCGATAAATAAAGATTCAACCAGAACGGCGGGAACATTCGTTGGCGCATTTCGCAGAACAGAGAAATTCGCTGTCTTCACACCCCGATTAGGAATGATGGTGTCTGGGAAAATCGCATCTAACTCACTATTAATCGCTTTGGCGAGTTCAGCATCTTTAGCTGGCGCATTGGGATGGGAAAAGACTTCATGCCCTTGAGCATTACTGTTAAATGCATTTTGGTGTAACGAGACAAAAATATCATGTCCCGCCGCCCGTTGACCAATTTGTGCCAGAGATAAGCGTTCATCTAACACGTTTACCTCGGCACCAAGTTGTCGTAAATGGTCAGCAACAATCTTAGCTTGATGTAAGTTTTCGACAGCTTCTGTTGTTCCATTCCCACTCGCACCAGGATCAAATCCATTGTTGTCGATTCCATGTCCGGGATCTAAGATAATTTTCTTCCCAGCTAGTGTCTTGACATTTTGAGTCGGCGTAGGTTGAGGTTTAGGTGTTGAGGACGTGCCTGTTCCTTGTTGCGGTGCTTGAGAATTTAGTGTTTCATCAGGATTCTTGTAGAACTTCTCAAATATCTGCTTGAGGAAGTTCACCCAAGAGGAACTACCAGACGTACCAAATACCTGCAAGAAATTAGTTAAGGCGGCTTGTTTGACTTGCTCTGGATTGGGTTGAGGTTCAGGTTCAGGTTCAGGTTCAGGTTCAGGTTCAGGTTCAGGTTCGGGTTGCGGATTGGGGTCATTCCCCGGTATATAAACCACTTGACCTACAGGTAATTGGGTTGCTTCGTCACTGGTAAAGGGTACATTTCCGGCTGAATCTTTGGTGATTTCTGTCCAACGATTTCCATTCCCTAACTCCCGTTGAGCAATTCCCCAAAGGGTGTCATCGGCTTTCATTTCATAACGATAACGAACCGCTCGTTCCATCGGTGTTACTTTTCCTTCGCCACTCCAACTAATCGGAACAACTTGTAACTCAGGATTGTATTCTTCGGCTTTTGTTGCCTTAGCCAGATGAATTGCTGCCGCCATGTTTAGTAATCCTGACCCGGTTTCTAAATCAGGATTTGCCGTTTTGAGATCAGTCGCCGTTGATTTGAGAATGTCAATCACTTGACGGTAACTTAACTCAGGGTTCGCCGCCCAAACTTGAGAGACAGCACCTGTAACTTGAGCTGTTGCCACGGAGGTTCCATCCATTGCTCCCAGATGATTTCCCACAGTGGACAATACAGGATTTTCTAATGTACCGCTATCAGCAACAATATCTAACCCGTTGCCATAACTTGAATAGTTAGCACGGTCAAACCCTTTCCAAACTGAGGTTTCACCATCGATTTGTTCCGCAGAACCAACGGTAATGATGTTATCAAATTGTTGGGAGGCTTGTCCTAAAGCCGACATGACTCCGCCGTCATTTCCAGCCGCCACTGCCACTAAAACATTATTTTGGCGAGCATATTCTAACGCTGCCATTTCTACAGGGGTAAACTCATAACGAGTGGTAACATTTCCATCCGCATCAATTTGAGTTAAATCCATACTCAAATTAACCACAGCATTGGGTTGCCCCGATTCTTGAGCCGCATCGACAAATTCAACTAATGATTCTGCCCATTGACCGGAACCCACAGCACGCCCAACCCAAATTGGCGCATCATCGTTAATCCCATCAATACCAATATCGTTATCTTGAGTCGCCCCAATAGTACCTAACACATGAGTGCCATGTTCATTCCCCTCACCAGCTTCCATCAGAGGGTTATTATCGCCATCAATCCGGTCTTGCCCTAAACTGATTCGGCTATAGTCAATATCAGGATTATTGTCACTGAAGCCTGTATCAATAATGCCGACTAACGGCTGATTTTCTGGAGGAAACTCATTCTGGACAGGTTCAGCCAGTTCAGGATCTGTTGTGGGTTCGGCGATAATTTCACTGGTGTTAACAGGTTCATCGATAACAACATTTGTTGATTCTTCAGTCGTGGGTTCGGTGACGATTTCACTATTGTTAACAGGTTCATCGGTAGCGACATCGGTTGATTCTTCAGTCGTGGGTTCGGTGACGATTTCACTCTCATCGACTGGGATGTCATCGGTTGGAGATTCTCCGACCAATTCATCGGTTAATAGTCCGCCATCATCAGGCGTATCCGGCGTAATATAAGGTTCGGCATAATCAATCAACGCTTGACCCAAATCCGTCTCCCGCCAATCCTTTCCAGACTCAATCACCTCATCCATTAAAGCCGCTTCACCCGTCGCCCCGCGCACCTGGAAAATAACATCGTTATAATCCCCATCCGACTGGGTATCCACCCGCAAATCTTCCATCACAAAGGTACTTCCATCCCCGGTGACATCGGCAATTTGCCCGACATGAAACGCATCATCTGGATTCGCTGTCGCCATAGAAAATAGGGGACGCGCCGCCCCTCCCACATCGGGATTATCAAACACCCGTTGCACTGTATTATTGGGAACCAGCATGAAGCCAAACTCATCCCCTGGACGCATTTGGACTGTTTTAACTCCCAAATACTCTCCAGAATTTCGGTCACTTTCTCCTAATTCACCAACGAACCGCGCCCCTTCGGTTTGGTCACTAATCACCACATGACCTAATTCTGAATCACTCAACGCACGAGACGCCGCTTCCTGAATAAACGCCTCCGAACCCGGTTCAAACTCCTCCATCCCCTCTAAACTAAAGACAGCGAGTTCACCTTCATATCCCCCACCATCAAAGAGGAAATCAATACTTACTTCCCCAGTTTCACCGACGGTGAATGTGCCAGACTCAAAGGTGGGATTGATAAAGGGAATGTCTTCCAGTTGATCCGTTAACAGTGGCGTTTCTGGCGTCATTTCAGCACTACTATCAGCATCTTCTGGGGTTACATCGACATCCCCATCCATATTGCTAAAGGTTTGACTATCCTCATCTGAGATATCCCACTCTTCACCCAATTCTGGAAGTTCAGGGGTATCAATATCCATTGTCGCTAAGTCGGGTGTCTCATCGATGCCATCCACCAAACCACTGGGAGTATACATGGGTTCGAGGATAAAGGCTTGCAGCAATATTGGAGACTTGTCATCCAGGGATTGGTGATCAGGGGGTGATTTTGACCCGAATAAACCATTCCAAAAACTCGTCAGCCATCGGAAAACACTATTGTGCGATCGCGCCTTGGTGCTGGATGCTGGAGACGGTTGAGTGGCTGTTGGTTTGCTTGTCGCTACATCTAAACGGTTCATAGAATTCGTTTCCTTAAAATTACGATAGAGAACTAAGTTCATTAGAACGGAGTTTTTGGCTTCAGAACCCCCCGCAAGGTATCAAGTTCAATCGCCTTATTTCTGGCAGATGGTATCAAAAGGTATCAAAAGGTATCAGAGGGTGATGGTTCTTTCCAGACGCTTCTGGCATCACGTCTCTACAGCCCTTCCCCATCTGCCAGAGGTTCCACCGCAGGAGTCTCTACGTTTCCTTGGCGGTGACATCTTTCTGTTTACCTGTCATTTACTGGGTCTCTCTTTTTTGTCTATATGCAGTTTTTTTTACAAAACTTCACACTAACCCCCAGAAAATTTGAGGATTCGACAAAAAATTTCCAATTCTAAGGGATAACTAAGAGTAGGGACAGGTTTGCATCGAATCATGAGGCGCGTTATGACTGAAGAGTTCAACCCGTCAACGTCTGATAACCGCTTACCCGACAACCAACCTGGGGATTTAGAGTCGAGTCATCGTCCGACTATCGAGGAACAAATGAGTCAGCTTGTTCAGGAAACCTGCAAGCATCCCCCGAATAGCAACCAGCGACGAAAAGGGTTAAGTCAGCTTATTCGGCTGATTCACAAATCCGGTAAGCTTTGGCGGGGCTACGCACCGTATTATGAAGATGCGCTGCAAATGATGTGGCAACATCTGTGCCGGAATCTCTGTGAAGCCCCCAGAGGCGGGCAGTATGACCCCAGTCGCGGGAGTGTCACAACTTGGTTGAATTGGTATCTCAAGCGGCGGCTGCAAGATTTGCGATCGCAGGCGCAAGTAGAGAAGAAATGGCGAACTTTTCCTCAATCTGATGAACAGGAAACCCTTAATTTTATCGAGAATATAGCGGCTGATCCTGATATTCCCCCGATTCTAGAAGAAACCCGCCATTGGGTAGAAACTGATCCGGATGGGGAGTTAAGTAGCGTTCATATTAAAGGACGTCCGGATATAACCTGTCAAGTGTTAATTCTACGTCGCTTACCGCCAGAAACCAGTTGGAAAACCCTAGCCGATGAGTTTAACTGTTCCCTGCCAACGTTGGCTGGCTTTTACAAAAAACAATGCCGCCCTCGTTTGCGACAATTTGCTGAATCTCAGGGGTATTTGTAATTGGTTATTTGTTTGTTTATTCAACTCCCAAACGCGCTATGTTACTCATCCATGTCCACTTAAAACCCCCTCTCCCCCAGCCCCTCTCCCACCAGGGGAGAGGGGCTGGGGGAGAGGGTATTCTTTTCTGTGATGCTAGAAGCGTTCTTCTGTGCTGGTTCTCCTTCTTTTACCCCCCGTGCAAAAAAAAGCGAAGCATCCTCTGGCTTCCCCCTTTTGAAGGGGGACGGGAGGGGGATCTAAAAGGGAAGAGGGGGATCTAAAAAGGGAAGAGGGGGATCTAAAAAGGGAAGAGGGGGGATAAGAAGAGGTTAGGGGATGAGGGTGAAAAGCTTGCCTTTATTTATCGCTAATGTTTAGACATCCTAAAAGAGTTCAGTTTATTTCTAGTTCCCGACTTCGTGGACGGAGTGTAACCTATTATGGCTAACCTGCAAATGCTCAATGAAACAGTCTTACCTATGCCGATTACCCGCCATGCCATTCAGACGGCTGAACAATTTGCGGCGGCAATTCCCAATCCACAAAAATCTGAACAGGTTTATCTGAATACCCTGGCAGTACAGGCGGTGCATGACTATTTACAATTAATGGGAATTGACACCAATTTGCAGCAAAGTGATAGCTGGAATCCCGTGGTACGGATGTGTGAGGATGTGGCTGATTTAATGGTGACGGGATTGGGTAAAGTGGAATGTCGCCCGGTTCTCTCAGAAATCATTAAAGACTTGGAGACACCGATGCCATCCTCCACTGTGCCACTCTGCCCGATTCCCCTGGAAGTGCAAGATGAACGCATTGGCTATATTGTTGTAGACATTAATCAACAGACAAAAAGAGCCACACTTCTGGGATTTACTAAAACGGCGGGTACGGGTGAATTATTCTGGCATCAACTCGAATCTGTCGATGCTTTATTAGACCATCTCGACAGTCTGACACAACCCCAAGTTCGCCTGAGTCAGTGGTTAGAAAATGTGTTTGAAACTGATTGGCAAGATGTAGAATCCTTACTGGAAACAACCACCAACCCTTCATCCCCTCAGCGCCCGGTTTCTCAGTTGAATTTGGGTCAATGGTTTGAGCAGATTTTTGATGAAGGGTGGCAGGCGATTGAACAGTTCTTTGGCGCTAAATCTAATCTACAACCCCAATTTAGGGGCGAGTTAGCCTCGATAACCCCTAGGGGAGAACGGGGACTACAATTACTGCCAGAAGCTGATGTGATGCGGGCAAAGTTGCTGGATTTGGGGCTACAATTGGGAACCAAAATGATTGCCCTGCTGGTGGCATTAACCCAGGAAACGGATGGCAGAATTAGTCTCTTTGTGCAAGTCTATCCGGCGATGGGTGAGTCGTATTTGTCCCCTCACCTGAAACTTATTTTACAGTCTGATCCGGGAGAGGTTCTCCAGGAGGTGGAATCGAGAGGTCAAGATGTCTGTATTCAATTGCGACCCTTTAAAGTTGAACCCGGAACCCATTTTAGTCTACAAGTGATTCTGGGTGAAATCAGCATCACCGAATCCTTTGTTGTCTGATTTTCCCCCCATTACTGCCATGAGTGAGTTAGTCGTCTTAAATTTAGGACAAGGGGATTTTAATCAGGGATTTCCTTCAGTTACAGCGCGGTTGGGACAACCGGGTAATCTGGGGATGCAAATGAGTGGTTCGTTGCCTCCAGCACCGGAAATTCCGCAACTTTATACCAATTGGCGACTCCTTTATCAGTTACTTTATCGCCAGAATAAACGTTCCCCCATCGAAGTTGCCCCTTCTGGGATTACCAATATTTCTGATGGGGCGTTTGGTGAGATTAGTCAGCGGTTAGAAGCGAGTTTTAATGGGTGGTTGGCGGCGGAGGGATTTCATGGGATTGAGTCGCAATTGAGAACTCAATTAAGTCCGAGTCAACGGGTTCAGATAATTGTTGAAAGTGATACTGATCAGGTTTGGCGACTGCCTTGGCATCTCTGGAGTTTGGCGAAACAGGATTTCCCTTATGCTGAAGTTTGTTTGAGTAGTTCTAACTATCCCGCCCCAATTCGGCAACGGTTTAAGCCTGCGGGTGCAGCAGTGAAATTGTTAGTGATTCTGGGGAATAGTGCTGGACTTAATCTTAAGAAAGATTGGCGTCTGTTGCGACAGTTACCGGGGGTAGAGGCGACGTTGCTGGTGGAACCGGAACGCGAGGAATTGAATGATCAACTGTGGCAAGCTGGGTGGGATATTTTAGTCTTTGCTGGACATAGCGTTAGTGATGAGAATGCCCAAAATGGACGGATTTTTATTAATCAACATTCACAGCATAATAGTTTAACCATTTACGAGTTACAAGAAGCCCTGAGTCGGGCAATTGAGCGCGGGTTACAGTTGGTTATTTTTAACTCCTGTGATGGGTTGGGATTGGTACGAGATTTAGCCGCCGCCCGGATTCCCTTACCGCCAACGATTGCTATGCGGGAACCTGTTGTTGATGCGGTGGCTCAAGCTTTTTTACAGTATTTTTTGCGGGACTTTGCTTGGGGAGAACCCTTTCATTTGGCAGTACGACAAGCGCGGGAACGATTGAAAGGATTAGAGTCTCGGTTTCCGGGGGCGAGTTGGTTGCCTGTGATTTGCCAGCATCCGGCGGTGAAGCCGCTAACGTTGCCGGAATTGCGGGGTTCTGGACAGTTGCCGAGTCGGGTTGCTGATGCTGCTATTACTCCCAAATTCCGATTATTTCGTCCCGCTTTAAATGGGTTAATTAAGTTGACCCCAATCCTAGTATTTGGCTGTATCAGCAGTTATGTTTTAGCCGGAGATTGGATAGCAAAGTCTCTGGATAAATTGGGCGTAGATAAGCACAAAAACGGGCAGCTTTGGCAAGCTCAAATTTACTACCGCATTGCTACTTGGTTTAATCCCAGTTATGCCATTGCTCACTACAATTTAGCCTATCTCTGTGATAAAGACTTGCATGATGTGAACTGTGCCTTTCAAGGCTACCAACGGGCAGCGCTACGGGGACTTCCCGAAGGCTATGCACAAGTGGCTCGTTTGCAGATTATTGATGATAACCATAGAGAGGCGTTATCGGCGATTCATCAATGTTTACAACTGACGGACTATGAGGCGGTCAAAGCCGCCTGCTTAAAAAATTTAGGTTGGATATTATTAAAGGAAGGGAATCTAATTGCAGCGGAGAAAAATTTGCGCCAAGCGATTGAATTAGAAGTCGATAGCCCACATTCCCACTGTCTATTGGCTCAAGTTTTAGAAGCAAAGGGGAGAGAACAAGCGGCGCTGACAGCTTGGGAGACTACACTGCACTACTCACAACATCGCATTCCCGAACAACATGACTGTATTAGTTGGGCAAACCAACGTTTAGAAACCGGGGGAAATTGATGAAATGTCAACAGTTTATGGCAATAAGTCTAAGTTTACTGGCGACGATTGGGTTAACAGCACCACGTTGGAAAATGGGTATCGCTTTAGCCACAGCCGGGAGACTTGCCAACGGACAAATTATTCAAATTAAAGGTGAGGTACAAATCGAGCGATCGCATGGTAGTATCTTATCGCCAAGTCCGGGAACCTCTCTGTATCCCGGCGATCAACTGCTGACAACAAACGGGGCGCAAGTGGTGGTGTACTGTGCGGATTCAACCCCATGGTTGGTATCAGCAGGGGAAACCCAGTTGAATCGCTGCGCCAGGGAAACTGAGGAGGATAAATGTAACAGCAATTTGGTAGATTGTCCCGATCGCGGTGATAAAATTGCTTGGAGTAATGCGCCTATTCCTTACCTGATTAGTCCCCGTCGCACCGCATTACTGACTACACAACCGACGCTACGCTGGAATCGGGTACCGGGGGCGACGAGTTACACCGTCACGGTAGAGGGGGTGACGCCGCAGGGTGAGGTAGTGGCAAATTGGACAACCCAGGTGAGTGAGACGCAAGTGGTTTATTCGGGGGAGTCACCCCTGAATCCCGGTGTTGAATATTTAGCCATCATCCAAGCTAACCCAGGGGCGTCATCCTTAGACGAACCCTCTCGACCGGGAGGACTTCATTTTACTGTACTCGATCACACTCAAGCTGAGATTGTTCGCGACAAAGCCGCCGAAATTAGCCAACAAGACTGGGAAGACTCAGCCAAAGCCCTGGCACAGGTTCAGTTATATGCAGAGAACCACCTGATTGCCGCTGCGATCGCGCTTTTGGAAGAGTTAGTCGCTACTGGGGTGGAATCAGCCCCGATTTATCGCCGTTTAGGGGAACTCTATTTATATGAGTTGGCGCTAGTTCCCCAAGCTAATACTTACTATACCAAAGCCGTGGCGTTAGTTGATGCCAATGATCTCGAAGAACAAGCCGCCGCATTAGAGGGGTTGGCACAAACCCAGTTGGCATTAGATCAAAACGATGCCGCGATTCGTTCGTTTAATTTAGCGTTAGATGTCTATCAACGGTTAGGAGATGGGGAACGGGTGAAACAGTTAGAAACCACGTTGGGGGACTTAATTAATGAATGATAATTTTCACATTTTTTTTGCACGGAAGGGGAAGCCGGAAGCCCCTAAAAATAACAACTATATTCCGCTTCTCTCCCCTTGTAGGGGAGGGCTAGGGAGCATCCGTTTCAACTTAAGGTAGAAAACCAATGCTGGTAAGGTTTTAAGCTGTGTCTATCTACTCCTCGACATTTTCCCCCTCATCCCCTAACCCCTTCTCCCTCCGTGGGGAGAAGGGGAACCGGACTCTCTTGCTCCCCTCTTGCTCCCCTCTCCCAAGCTTGGGAGAGGGGCTGGGGGTGAGGGCTGGCGTGGGAGAGGAGGCTGAGCTTAAGTTGACACAGATGAGGACTCATATCCCCTGATTAATTGACCAATAATTCTATTAAAAATACTCTTAAAAAGAGAGGCAAGCTATGTTTATAAATCAGGTATCGCATCTACTCAAAACCAACCCCTCAGCCATCAAAACAATTAGCCGATGGATAGCCGCCATTGCTCTGTTCACACCCTTTAGCGGTGAATGGGTGCAAGCTCAATCAATTACAGCAGAAACCAACGGAACTGCGACAACGATTACCATTGATGGCAATCAATTTAATATTGAAGGCAACACGTTTTCGGAAGATGGGGCGAATTTATTCCATAGTTTCGATGAATTTGGATTAGATGCGGGTCAGATTGCTAACTTTTTATCCAATCCTGACATTCGCAATATTTTCGGGCGGGTGGTTGGCGGTGACGCTTCCATTATTAATGGTCTAATTCAAGTAACTGGCGGCAATTCTAATTTATTTCTCATGAATCCGGCGGGGATTGTCTTTGGTGCAAATGCTCAATTGAATGTCCCAGCGGATTTTACAGCAACGACAGCTACAGGGATTGGTTTTGGCGAGGGAAATTGGTTTAATGCCTTTGGCGGGAATGAGTATCAGACTTTAGTCGGAAATCCCAGTGGTTTTGCCTTTGATTTGGCGCAACCGGGAAGCGTGATTAATGCGGGGAATTTGGCGGTAACTGAGGGGCATAATTTAACCTTACTGGGAGGTACTGTTATCAGCACCGGGGAATTAGCTGCACCGGGAGGAAATATTACAGTGGCGGCGGTTCCGGGGGAAAGTTTGGTGAGGATTAGTCAACCGGGACAGTTATTGAGTTTGGAAATAGCACCGCCACGGGATAGCGAGGGGATGTTGCTTCCAGTTGCGCCATTGGATTTAGCGACGCTGTTAACGGGGAGTGATGAAACAGGAGAGACAGGGTTAACAGTTTCAGCGGAAACAGTACAGGTAACCGATACAGAATTCAGCGTCGGAAATGGAGACGCGATCGCCAACAGTATAACAGCCCAAACCGCAACATTATCGGCGTCTAACAATTTAATGTTAGTTCCCGTAGGGGCGCACCGACGTGCGCCTTCTTTGGTAACAACAGGAGATTTAAATCTTTTAGCTGAAAATACGGTATTTGCGCGGGATAGTGTGGCGCATCCGTTTATCGCCCGAGCTAGCGGAAATTTGTATATTCAAGGGAATCAGAATATTGACATTTGGGCGCTGAATCATCTCCAAACACCGTTTGTCAGTGGCGGAAATCTCAGCTTAGTCAGTAATGGAACTATTTCGGGAGATGCTCATTTTGCCAGTGGCGGAAGTTTGGCGATGCTGAATTTATCAGGGGAACCAGGTAATTTTCTCAGTTTGAATGATCCGATTATTAGCGTTAATGGGGATGTTGTGTTTGGGGATTATGAGGGAGCAGCACTAAAAGTTGAAGCGACAGGCAGCATCACAGTTAATGGAGATATATCCATTGACTTTCCGGATAACTCTCCATCTCTTCCTGATGGGCAACCTGGCTCAGATTTAGACCTTCTAAAAAATCAAAGGGCATTGATCCTACGGGCAGGTTTACCCTCTTTGGAGAATCCAGAAAATGTACCTCAATTTAATGTACCAACATCGGGAACAGATTTTACATCTCCTGGCAGTTCTTCTCCGCTGGGAAATATCACTATTACAGGAACAATTAATACAAGTAGCGTAGGCCTTGATGCTGGTCCCATAATATTATCGGCTTCCGGTGACATTTCAGCCGGACAAATTAATGCAACATTCGTCCTAAATCCTAGGATTGGCAAGGGCGGCGATATTGATATTACCGCAGGTGGAGATATTACAATTGATAACGGATTTGAAACTTTTGCAGAAACTGGAAACGCTGGTAGTCTCACGTTTGAATCCAGAACAGGTGACATCAGAATCAATTGCCTTTCTGGTGCCGCAAATTGTCTAGCGCTTTCCGCTAGCGGGAACGGTGGCAATATCGATTTCAAGAGTCCACAGGGCATGATTGAAATTAATGGTCGAGTCAATGCTCCAAGCGTGGGTATGAATGGTGGTAATATTACTCTTACTGCTAAGAATGACATTATAACTGGTGAGCTGAGAACTAGAATAGAGGATGGTAATGGTGATGCGGGCAATATTACTATTGATAGTGAAGAAGGCTCTATCAGCGTTGATAATATTTTTGCAAATTCACTAAGCGGTAATGGTGGTACAGTCAAACTTATCGCTCCAGGCAACGTCTTCACAGCTGCAATTACATCCGGTTCTGAATCAGGTACAGGAGGCACAATTATCCTTGAAAGCGATGGAATAATTGATACTACCGCAGGTGACTTGGACTCCAGCACAAATAACGGGAATGGAGGCACAATAAAACTTGATGCTCCCGGCGATATTAAAACGGCTGGTATTAATACATCTGGTAGTGCCAATGGGGGAGATATCATACTTACCAGCGGTGGTGCTATTGATACCGCAGCAGGTATTTTAAATGCCGCAGGTGGTGAAAATGGCGGTAATATAACCCTTTTTGCACCCCGTGATATTTCCACAGGTGAAATCACCTCATTCTTGAGTGGTTTTAGTGGCAATATTGGTAACATCAGTATTACTAGCGAAAATGGCAATATCGATACCAGCCAAGGCGCACTCATTACCTCCTCTGGTTTGGGAACAGGTGGTAATATTACCCTTAACGCCGCCAATAGCATTACCTCTGCTCAAATTGACGCGATTTCTCAAACAAACCAAGGTGGAGAAATTCAACTTACCGCACCAAACACAATTACTCTTAGTGGCGATATCACCACCAATCAAAATAGCCTAATCTTCAACGGTTCAGTTATCCTCGCTGACGATATTTCTATCACCCTATTCGGTACTGGTGATATTACCTTCGACGACACCATTGATGGAACTCAAAACCTGACTATTGAAACGGAAAACGGTATTATTGAATTTAACGATATTATCGGTGGTTCAACCCCTCTCAACAATTTAATCGTTCAAGGCAATATTACTGATAACCCAATCGGGTTCAATATCACAGCTATCAATAACATTATTACCGATAATCTCACCTCACCCACAGGCATTTCCTTTACCAGTACCCGTGGACAAATCAAAACCGGGGATTTAACCTCACCCGCAGGCATTTCCCTCACCAGCAATAGCGGACAAATTGAAACAGGTATTCTTGATTCCTCTAACCTTAATGATGGTGGTGATATTACCCTTAACGCCCGTGGCAATATTAAAGTCAGCCAGATTAACGCCCAAAGTCTGGGGAATGGTAGCGGCGGAAATGTCGATATTACCACACCCAGTTATTTCCAAGCCACTGACTCCTTCATCGACCAAAATAACATCAACGCCAGTATTTCTGTCGCTGGGGGTGACAACGGTGGAACCATTATTATTCGTCACGGTGGAAATGGTGAGATCCCCTTTATTGTCGGAAATCCTGATATCAACGGCACAGAATCAGCAATTACCAGAGGTGATGACGCTTCCATCCAGACAATTGCCCCTACCGAAGAGTATTTCTTTACCCACAAACAGGATAAAGACCGAATTCAAATTATATCCATTCTGGGCGCTGTCCCTCTCCCGCCAACGCCCATCCCTGTGCCAGAACCCACACCCAAGCTAAACTTAGATCAAAATCCCATTGAGTCGTTAGCCCTTCGGGTTGGAGATACTTTAGGCGCAGCCACCAGTATTATCCCAGACCCGGAAACCGGAAACTACAATATTAGCTGGGAATTTCCGGGCGAACAATCTATCAATCTCAACGTTAACAACCCCCTCCCACCACTACCCGTCAACCAACCCAATGACATTGTTGCTGAAATTGACCAACTCTTTGAAGACCAATATGAAGACTACTTCGGCGAAAATATCACCGATAAAGAAATCACCGCCGAAAACCTACGCGAAACCCTAAAAACCATCGAAAGTCAAACCGGACAACGAGCCGTGGTTATCTATGTTCGCGCCTTTCCCGACCAACTGCAACTCGTCTTAGTCACCCCCGACACCCCACCCATCCCCAAAACCATCCCCAATATCAACCGCCAACAACTAGAGCAAGAATTAAAAAAATTCAACCACGCGATTAACAATAACACCAGCCATGCCTATTTACCCACCGCTCAAACCCTCTACAAATGGCTAATTGCTCCCCTAGAAAATGAAATCGAACACCTAGAAATCGATACCCTCATCTTCTCCATGGATGCCGGATTACGCCTAATTCCCCTCGCCGCCCTCCACGACGGACAACAGTTTCTAGTTGAAAACTATAGTATCGGCTTTGTTCCCAACTTCAGCCTCACCGATACCCGTTATCAAACCCTAAAAGACGCTCAAGTTTTAGCCATGGGAATAGACGACTTTTCCAATTCCACCCAAGAAAACTTACCCTCTGTTCCCCTAGAATTATCCACCATTGTTGGCAACTTATGGACAGGTGACTCCTTCCAAAACCAAGACTTTACCCTGGATAACCTCCGCACTCAGCGCCGCCAAAACCCCTACAGTATCGTTCACCTCGCCACCCACGCCGACTTTCCCCCAGACGGCGGTAAAGGTGCTTACATCCAACTGTGGGACGAGAAACTCGGATTAGACGAACTCAGACTCGTCGAATGGTACGCCCCGCCCACCGTTGAACTCTTAACCCTCAGCGCCTGTAAAACTGCTGTCGGCGATGAAAATGCCGAGATGGGATTTGCAGGTTTAGCCGTACAAGCCGGGGTCAAATCCGCCCTCGCCAGTCTCTGGAAAGTCAACGATGCTGGCACATTAGCCCTGATGACAGGATTTTATTCCCAACTGAGCAAAGACGAAATTACCATCAAAGCCAAAGCCCTGCAACAAGCCCAAATTGCCATGCTGCGGGGAGAGGTGCGGATTGAATCGGGTCAACTGGTGGGAACAGATATAACCGTCAGCCTACCGCACCAATTGAAAAACCTGAATGATTCTGAACTATCCCATCCCTATTATTGGGCAGGATTCACCATGGTTGGTATTCCTTGGTAATTTCCACGATTTTTTAGCTCCCTCAAATCGTACCCATGTATATTTAAGATTTTCTGGGTCTTCCGCAGCTATTACAGCACAAAAGTGAAATTTACCGATTATTGACCCTGAGTGTTGATATAATCGCTACTCGAACCACTACCAGGGTTGAGGTAAAAAAATCATGTCAGACTGGCAGGAAATTACAGGTGGCGTCACAGCACCTAGAGGATATCGTGCATCTGGAATAGTAGCTGGACTTAAGCCTTCAGGACTGCCAGATTTAGCATTGATTGTATCGGATATTGAGGCGATCGCAGCCGGAGTCTTTACCCAAAATCAGGTTTGTGCAGCGCCTGTTACCTATTGTCGCCAGCGTTTACGAAAAAAAGCCAGCGCCAGTGCTATTCTAGTGAACGCTGGTCAAGCGAATGCGGCAACCGGGGAAGCCGGGTGGCAAGATGCTTTGGACTCGGCGAAGGCATTGGCACAAGCCTTGAATATTGCTCCAGAGTCTATCTTATTAGGCTCCACGGGTGTGATTGGACAGCGTATTCGCATGGATGCCCTCCTCGCCGGAATTCCTCAATTGGTGGAAGGCTTATCAGAACTGGGTTCCAATGCTGCTTCCCAAGCGATTATTACTACAGATTTGGTGACAAAATCCATTGCCTTGGAAACCACGATTGACGATCGCCCGGTACGAATTGGCGGGATTGCCAAGGGTTCAGGGATGATTCACCCGAATATGGCAACACTGTTGGCGTTTGTTACCTGTGATGCGGTGGTTGCTACACCGTTATGGCAAAAAATGTTAAGTCGGGCGGCGGATAAAAGCTTTAATCAAATTACCGTCGATGGGGATACCAGTACCAACGATACCCTGATTGCCTTGGCGAATGGTCAATCTCGCACCTCAGCGATTACAGAAATGGGACCCCATGCCGAAAAGCTAGAGGCGATGCTGACGGCGGTATGCCAACATTTAGCCAAGGCGATCGCACGAGATGGCGAAGGGGCGACGTGTTTGATGGAAGTACAGGTTACAGGCGCACCCAATGATCAAGCAGCGCGTCAAATTGCCCGAACGATTGCGGGTTCATCCCTGGTGAAATCTGCCATATTTGGTCGTGATCCCAACTGGGGAAGAATAGCGGGCGCAGCGGGGCGTGCAGGTGTCCCCTTTTCCCAAGAAGCCTTGCGGATTCAGATGGGGGATTTTGTGCTAATGGATAAAGGTCAACCTTTACCCTTTGACCGAGATGCGGCGAGTGCTTATTTGAAAAATGCCGCGACTGGGGCGTATTTGAAAGAGGATACCGTTTTAATTTCGGTCAGTATTGGCAATGAACCAGGTACGGGTAAGGCGTGGGGCTGTGATTTGAGTTATGACTATGTGAAAATTAATGCCGAGTATACGACGTGAGGGCGATGGTTCGGTTCAGGGGGCGATGGTTCGGTTCAGGGGGCGATGGTTCGGTTCAGGGGGCGATGGTTCGGTTCAGGGGGCGATGGTTCGGTTCAGGGGGTGATGGTTCGGTTCAGGGGGCGATGGTTCGGTTCAGGGGGCGATGGTTCGGTTCAGGGGGCGATGGTTCGGTTCAGGGGACGATGGTTCGGTTCAGGGGGCGATTGAAATCGCGGCTACACAAACGAAGTCCGCCTTCGCGGACTAGGTTATATATCAGGTCTCGACCAAAGGACGGGTTCAAGAAATATGAGGTCTAATTTTACCCAGTTGTATCTTCATTGTGTTTGGGCAACTTGGGATAGATTGCCTTTGCTTACGAGCGATATCCAGGAGGCAGTTTATGCAGCAATTATTGGGGAATGCCAACAGCTAAAATGTACAGTTATTGCCTTGGGCGGTATTGAAGATCATGTACATCTATTAATCAGTTTTCTCCCTACTATAGCGGTTTCCGACTTGATAAAACAAGTTAAAGGAAGTTCTTCTCATTTAGTTACCCATAAAATTAAGCCAGGGGAATTCTTCAAATGGCAAGGCAGCTACGGCGCATTCACTGTTAGCCATGATAATCTTGACCAGGTAGCTAATTACATCAGAAATCAGCCGATTCATCATCGACAGAAATCAATAATTCCTACTTGGGAATTAATGGCTAACTGATTAATTAAATCATTCCTATAGTGTCGGTAAAGCATTATGAGAAACCGGGTTTTTCGTGAGGATGACAACGAAATATCAAGCTTTCACCCAAAGAAGCCCGGTTTCTTGACCGATGTTCTAGTGGTAATAAATCGCGTTGATATGTAAAAAACTGCTTCTATTCGTTTCCGATAAAGTGCAAGTTGTAAGTCCGCGAAGGCGGACTTTGTTTGTGTAGCTGCGAATTCCATTCGCCCAGCTTGTTTAATTGTTTCAATCCCTGATAGGGATTCAGGGGCGTTTCAACCGCCCGCCTTAGAAACGCTTGCTCTATTTAGTTTTCAATGTACAGAACTAAGAACTTGGTCATGTTTCACAGCCAACGCATTTCCGTTATCGGTACATCAGGTTGCGGCAAAACCACTTTAGCCCGCCAACTCTGCCAACGTCTTGCCATTCCCCATATTGAACTCGACGCCCTACACTGGGAAACCAATTGGACAGAAGTCCCAACTGATATCTTCCGCCAACGGGTGGAACAATCTCTCCAGCGCGATCGCTGGATCATTGACGGCAACTATAGCCAAGTCCGGGATATCATCTGGAGTCGTGCTGATACAGCGATTTGGCTCGATTACAGCCTATTGGTCATTATGACACGATTACTGCGGCGAACATGGCGACGAGTGGTTCAGCACGAAGAACTCTGGAATGGTAACCACGAAACCTGGACACTCACATTCAGCCGGGACTCTATTCTCTTATGGGCGCTGCAAACCTATAAAAAACGACGCCAAGAGTATCCGATTTTATTGACTCAATCCGCTTACGCCCATCTCAATCTTGTCCATCTCAAATCCCCCAGGGAAACCTACAGTTGGCTGTCAACTTTGGCAACATAGAATCGCGATCGCTCTACCACTACCCCTAAACCATCATGCTCAAAAAAATCGGCATCATCTGCCTAGCATTCCTTGTCGGAATTCTCATCTTTCCCCCTTTAACTTCCGCCCAATCCACCGCCGCTTTAGCCTCACGCCTCTCGCGTCTAGAAACCGAGAACTTCCAGTTGCGATCGCAAATAAACCGCATTGAGTCTCAGCTTGCTACCTTAACTCGGCAAGTTCCCAGCCCAAATCGCCCTCTCAACCCCCCAACGCCAGCACCATCAGTCCCCCCCAGAACCCCACCGCGAGTCTTATCCTCTGATCAGAGGTTTGACCGACTCGCTACCCTAGTTATCGAACTCAAGGAACGGATTCAAGACTTAGAAGCCCAAGTTGCTGAACTCCAGGAACAGATATAATTGGTCAGGGCAGGTTTAGTTATATCTTAATATTGGGGTCAGGTCAGGGCGGGTTTTGCACAAACGTTATTATCCATAGCCAAACGAAAGTCCCTAAACCCGCCCCTACAAACCCTGCTTTTCCTGCTCACTTTTTTGCCTGAATCACCTGTAAACTCCCCCCCGCATGGAGGTGCTGTTCACAGGAGGCAAACCCTGTCTGCTTAAGCAATCTCACCAAATCCGTCTCCAATAACTGCCACGCCGTTTCCGTTTCAAATAACCAGAGAAACAGGGCGACTCCCGGCATAAATAAACTATTAGTCGGCTTGTGAAAATCCACCAGCGCGAACACACCACCCGGTTTCAACACCCGATACACTTCCCTAAGAATTTGCTGCAACACTGACGGTGGCATCTCATGGAGTGCTACACTTGTATGCACTAGGTCAAACTGATTCTCCGAAAACGGCATATTCTCGGCAAAGGCTTCTACATACTTTGCTTGAGGCACGTTCTTTTCGGCGCGTTGCAGCGATAAGGGTGAAACATCCAGTCCTGTGACATTCTGGGAATACTCCACCAGAAAGCGGGTAGCCTGACCCCCGCCACAGCAAAGGTCTAACACTTGCGTTTCTGAGTCAATTGTTAAGCCGTGCAAAGGCAGATGGTGGAATCGCCGTTCTCCACCCACACTGGTGGCGGCTAATCGAGAAATCGTGTCATATAGCCACTGATACTTATAACTCAACGGTCTTAATACGGTTGCCATAGTTCTGGTAGGATCAAGAATCTAGATTTTTTCCGGAAAACTCAGACCATTACCAGCATATATTGTTAAAATCAGTAACAAATATGAAATATTTGGAATGCCGTGGTTGCTATGGGTCGTGTTGGGGTATTATTACTTAATTTAGGTGGACCGGATAATTTAGAAGATGTCCGCCCCTTTCTTTTTAATCTATTTGCCGATCCCGAAATTATTCGCCTGCCATTTTCGTGGATGCAAAAGCCCCTGGCTTGGTTGATCTCGACAATGCGGGCAAAGAAGTCGCAAGAGAATTACCGCCAAATTGGTGGGGGTTCACCGCTGCGGCACATTACTGAAGCCCAAGCCCAAGCTTTACAGGAGACGTTAAAGCAGCAGGGGCAAGAGGCGAATATCTATGTGGGTATGCGTTACTGGCATCCCTTCACCGAGGAAGCGATCGCCCATGTTAAACGCGATCGCATTGAACACCTAGTCATTTTACCTCTATACCCCCAATTTTCCATCAGTACCAGTGGTTCCAGCTTCCGGCTTCTGGAACAACTTTGGCAGGACGATGCTAAACTCAACCAACTGGAATACACAGTCATTCCCTCTTGGTATCAAGAACCGGGCTACCTGCAAGCCATGGCAGACTTAATTGATCAGGAACTGCAACGGTTTGATCATCCTGACGCGGTTCATATTTTCTTCAGCGCTCATGGTGTTCCCAGCAGCTATGTCACAGAAGCTGGAGACCCCTACCAACAAGAGATTGAACATTGCACAGATCTAATTATGCAGACGCTCAATCGCCCCAACGCTCATACCCTGGCGTATCAAAGTCGGGTGGGTCCTGTGGAGTGGCTGCAACCCTACACTGAAGATGCACTGAAAGAATTAGGGAATCAAGGAGTCAAAGACTTGCTGGTTGTCCCGATTAGCTTTGTATCTGAACATATTGAAACGTTACAAGAAGTTGATATTGAATATCGGGAAATCGCTGAAGAAGCTGGAATTCACAACTTCCAGCGAGTTCCAGCACTCAATACCCATCCCATTTTTATTGAATCCCTCGCCACCTTAGTCGTAGATGCCTTAAACACGCCGCCACGAACATTTGCCGAAGTTGTGCGTCCCAGCAAAAAAGTTAAGATGTATCCCCAAGAACGTTGGGAATGGGGTATGACAACGGCGGCTGAAGTCTGGAATGGTCGTTTGGCGATGATTGGCTTTCTCGCTTTAGTTTTGGAGTTAATTAGTGGTCAAGGACCACTTCATTTTGTGGGATTGTTATAAAACAGAGGTAAATGCTTTTACCTTGTCCCCTTCCTCCTTCCCGGCGAACCTTCTGCCTTGTCTTCACCAAAGTGTAAGTATTCAACCAGACATGATATGAGTTTTGGTGGAAAAAAGGGATAAAATACTTCAATCAGCCGTCAGGACTAACTGGCGGCTGACAAACTATTCCTGTGGTTTTTGCGAATCCACCACCGAAATCGCGATGGGAATGTCTATTTGGATAAAAAGGTATTAAGAAATTGCTTAGCGGACTCGCCGCTTACGTCGTCTAGCTACTGCTTTGCGCTTTTTCTTTTCAATCGGCGTCTCAAAGTGACGCAAGCGCTTCATATCTGCAAAAATTCCTGCTTTGGACACTTGCCGCTTAAATCGGCGCAGCGCTGACTCAATTCCTTCATTTTCGCCTACAACCACTTGGGTCATACTATATCCTCCTTCTAGCGTACAGTACATAATGGATGATAATTATCATCCAATTCAATCTCTAACAAAATTAGCGTATTTAGACCAGCAGCGATACTGATCAATCGTGACTGTGCTTAGACTACACTCCCTGGATCAAACAGTAATTCAAAAGTAACTGAGACGGCTTCACTCATTCCCTTAAATGGGCGCTCAGAGATGCTTTCAAGGTACTCGTAGTCTTTCCCTTTACGGCTTTTATAGTGAGGTTTGCGCTCACTCTTCCCCACTTGTACGGGAAACAGCTAGTGTGGCTTAACCCTACCGATACATCTCTATTTTACGTTTGGTTTTGCATTACTTTATCTGCCCATCAATGGCATCGTTGGACACATTTATCTGAAATATTTTAACGACTGTTGCCATAGTAGCGATTAATTTCTAAGGGAACAAGCCTGTCCCCTTATCCGGTGAGACAGGACTGAACTTGGCTTGCCATCATGCCCAGATTACAACTTCGCGATCGCAGTGTCAATCAACGTCACCCCCTGTTCCACCGTTTCAATGCGACTTAGCTGATCTCGCAAGTCGCTGGCTCCCACAAAACCCTTAGTATACCACGCCAAATGTTTTCTGGCTTGCTGAACGCCGCGATCGCCTTTATACTCCCATAAAGCCTGTAAGTGTTCCTTGGCACAGATTAACCGTTCTACCGGAGTCGGTGGTGCTAACTGTTTCCCCGTTTTCAGGAAATGGTCAATCTCTCCCACCAAAAACGGATATCCCAATGTTCCTCGCGAACACATCACCCCATCCGCCCCCGTCTGTTCCAAGCATCTCACCGCTGATTCCACCGAAAAAATATCTCCATTCGCAATAACGGGAATAGACAGAATCTGCTTAACCTTACCAATCCACTCCCACTTTGCCTCACCCTTATACCCTTGGGCGCGGGTACGGGCGTGCAACGTTAGCATTTGCGCCCCCGCCTCTTCCATGCGCTGGGCAAAATTGAGGATATTAATCTCGTCATCACTCCAACCAATCCGCGTCTTCACCGTAACCGGAACAGACACCGCCTCCACCACCGCCCGGACAATCGCCACCGCCGTTTCCGGTTCTCGTAGTAACGACGAACCCCCTCCCTTTTTGGTAATTTTATTCACCGGACATCCCATATTAATATCCACCGTATCCGCACCTTCCGCTACAGCTTTCTGGGCGGCTTCTCCCAGAAAATCGGGGCGACAGTCAAATAACTGGATACTAATCGGCTTTTCATTCGGATCAACATCCATTATTTTGGATAAACCCTGGACATGATGCAATCCGGCTGCATGAACCATCTCCGTATACATCATCGACTCTGGCGCATAGCGGCGCACCAGACGACGGAATACCAAATCCGTGACGCCAGACAGAGGAGACTGGAGAACGCGACTCTTAACTTCAAACGAACCAATTTTCAGAGGAGTTGCTAATCGCTGGTGTAACTGAGAGCAAAAAACAGTCATACTTGTAGTTGCGCTTGTAGTTGCGCTTGTAGTTGCGCTTTAGCGCCGATCAACGCTTATAGATCTCCCCCCAACTCCAGGTTAACCTGTTGGGTTACGCGATCGCTCCGGCTTGTAGTAAGAGAACCTTATCCCTAGATTCTGTTGGGTTTCCTGGCGTCAACCCAACCTACAACCTATCCCACCATTTTAGCTGTGCCATGCCAGTAGGGGTGAGTCGCGGAACTATCCTTAAGGGGAAAGGCATTCATTGTCTCGACTCGCCCCGCTCATCTGAGCTAACTTGTTCCGTTGAGCGATCGCAATCACTCCATCGTACCCGTAAACACTCGCTGCGCTGGTCCAGTCATGTAAATTCGTTGATCAACCTCTGACCATTCAATCTCCAAACAGCCACCAGGAAGTTCCACGGTGCAGGTGCGATCGCATTTTCCTGTCAGTACCCCTGCAACTACCGACGCACAAGCCCCCGTACCACAAGCTAAGGTGGCTCCAGCCCCCCGTTCCCATACCCGCATTTTGATATAATCGGGGCGCACCACTTGAATAAATTCGGTATTCGTCCGTTTGGGGAAGACGGAATGATGCTCAAACTGAGGACCAATGAGTTCTAGGGGAATAGCACTCACGTCTTCTACATAGGTGATACAGTGAGGATTGCCCATGCTCACACAAGTAACCTGCCAACTCTTCCCGCCCACCTCTAAGGGAACATCAATCACCTTTTGATCCCCTTGAACCAAGGTTGTGGGGATTTGAGATGCCAAAAGCTGAGGCATCCCCATATTCACCCTAACTTTGCCATTGCCTTCCAGTTTCGGCGTAATTACCCCAGCTAAGGTATGAATCCGATACTCCGTTGAACCCGTGACTCCCTGTAAATCGGCTAGAAACTTCGCCAAACAGCGAATCCCATTACCACACATTTCCGGTTCCGAGCCATCGGCGTTAAAAATCCGCATACTATAGTCAGTACCCTCAAGTCCTGGTAGGGCAAAAATCACCCCATCAGCACCGATGCCAAAGTTGCGATCGCACCATTGCACGGCTTGCTCTGAAGTGATTAGCGGGTCTGGC